>JBPCXK010000134.1:0-5434 GCA_051008635.1 Gammaproteobacteria bacterium | reverse complement strand
AGGTGGGGTCGACAGGCAGGGGCTTGTGGGGCTTCGTGGCGCCCAGCCCAACCTACATGTCAATGGCCGTAACCGCCGCTGAAGTCCGAGCCGATGCGCTGACCACCGCCGATGGTGTGCCGCTGGCCGTGAGCATGCGCCGTTCAATGCGGCGTTCGCGGGTCAGGGCTTTTCTCCTCGTCACGCCGCTGCTGCTATTCCTGATTGTCTTCTTCTTTATCCCCATCGGCGACCTGATGGTCTACAGCGTAGACGACCGCCAGATCAACGATGTCTTTCCGCGTACGTTCGCCATTTACGATCAATGGGACGGGGAAGCGTTGCCAGGCGAAGATCTGTACGCCGCTTTGTTCGAAGATCTGGAAACCACCAGTAAGCTCAAGCTCGGTCGCGCCAGCACCCGGATGAACTACGAGCAGTCCGGTTACAAGAGCCTCATCAAATCGGCTAACAGAAAATTCAAGAAAATCAAAGATCCGCCCTACAAGGAGCAAATGATCGAGGCGGACAAGCGCTGGGGCGATATCAAGTACTGGCAGGGCCTCGGCGCGATGAAGGACAAATTCACGGCCGGCTATTACCTGAACGCCGTCGATCTGCGCTACGACGCACAGAAAAGCGTCATACGTCAGCCGGAAAACAGACGCGTCTACGTGATGCTGTGGTGGCGCACCTTGCTGGTGAGCTTCATCGTGACCGTGTGCTGCCTGCTGCTTGGTTTTCCCGTATCGCATCTGCTGGCAACGCTGCCGCTGCGGTACAGCAATTTACTGATGATCTGCGTTTTGCTGCCGTTCTGGACCTCCTTGTTGGTGCGCATTACGGCATGGATCGTGATGCTGCAACAGCAAGGCGTGATCAACGACGTGCTCGTATCGACGGGCCTGCTCAACGACAACAGCCGCCTCCCGATGATGTTTAATTTCACCGGCACGATCATCGTGATGACGCAGATCCTGCTGCCGTTCATGATCCTGCCGGTCTACAGCGTCATGAAGACTATCTCACCCAGCTACATGCGTGCCGCGCAAAACCTCGGCGCTACACCCGCGCTGGCCTTCTGGAAGGTCTACGTGCCGCAAACATTGCCCGGCATTGGCGCCGGCGTGCTGCTGGTGTTCATTGTCGCAATCGGCTACTTCATCACACCTGAGTTGGTCGGCGGCAAGGACGGGCAGCTGATAGGCAACGCCATCGCCCGCCACATGAAAAATTCCCTTAACTGGGGGCTGGCGTCTGCGATGGGCGTGATTCTGCTCGCGAGCATCCTGATTCTGTATTGGCTGTACGATAAGATCGTCGGCATCGACAACATGAAGCTGGGCTGATGGCGCTACCCGCATACACGACACCGCTGCAAAGAGCCTGGCACTACACGTATCTGGGCATCTGTGCTTTCGTGCTGTTCTTTCTGGTGGCGCCGCTGATCGTCGTGATCCCGCTTTCCTTCACCGCCAGCCCGTTCCTGAGCTTTACGCCGGAGATGCTGAAGTTCGATCCCGAGGCGTACTCACTGCGCTGGTACCGCTACATGATCGGCGATTGCTCCGACCCGGGTTTGACGACCGTGTGCGGCGACTGGTGGAAGATCGGCACGCGCAACAGTCTGTTCATCGCGTTCTTCGCTACCCTACTCGCGACCGTGCTCGGTACGGTGGCGGCGCTGGGCTTGAGCCGCTCCAATATGCCACTCAGAAAGCCCATCATGGCGCTGATGATCTCGCCGCTGATCGTGCCTCTGATCATCACTGCGTCGGGCATGTTTTTGTTCTACGCCAAGGTCGGTCTCGTTTTCAACTTTCCCGGGTTGATCATTGCGCACACGGCGCTTGGTATTCCATTCGTGGTCATTACCGTGACCGCGACGCTGTCGGGCTTCGATCACAACCTCACCAAGGCCGCCGCGAGCCTTGGCAGCACGCCGAGCAACACCTTCTTCAAGGTACAGCTTCCGCTGATCTCGCCCGGCGTCATATCCGGCGCGCTATTCGCTTTCGTCACGTCTTTCGATGAGGTCGTCGTTGTGCTGTTCCTGGGCGGCACCGAGCAACGCACGCTGCCGCGGCAGATGTGGGCCGGTATCCGGCAGGAAATCAGCCCCACGATCCTGTCGGTCGCGACCTGCCTGGTCATCCTGTCGATACTTTTGCTGGTGACAGTCGAGTTGCTGCGGAGACGTTCCGAACGCCTGCGCGGCGTTACACCTCAGTAGTACCCCAGTCCCATCATCCCGCGAAGACGGGTGCGGGAACGGCTTCAGGGGGTGTCACAAAAGCCCGAAGTCGATTGTAGGGCGGCTTCAGCCGCGATGCACTTGCTTGTATAAACACAATGACTTATTCACGGCTGAGGCCGCTCCTGCACGCGTTGATCTGCTTCTGCGGCGGCCTGTGAAGCCGCTCCCAAAAAGCGTATCCCTGATTCTCTGAAGCCCTCATGTTATAACCTCCTTCATCCGACAGCGGCCACGCATACTTCCCGCAAACCACTCATGGTCCGAATCCTCATCGTCGTACTCGCCTGGCCGGCAATCATTCTTATCGCTTTGTTCCTGACCGAATGGCTCACCACCGGGCCCGAGACACCCGAGTCCGACAAACCCACCATCCTGCGCTCCGGCCATCCGACTTATCCCTCCGTAGGCGCCAACGCCCTCGAGGCGTTCACCAAGCTACCGGATGCCGAGCGTCACGCCGTAAGAGAAAATCTGGAGTCGAACCTGCTCACGTTCGATGAGTGGTTGGAGCAAATAAGGCAAGTCGACTACCAGATCGTTTGTCTTGGCGAAGATCACGAGGAAGCAACGCGCCGGTTTCTCGCGCGAAAATTCTTTCCAGAGATAGAGACCGACGTTTTGCTGCTGGAGGCAACACCCACAGAGATGGTTGCGATAAACAAGGGTTTACACAGAGACAAAAGCCGCATTGCTCTGCTCGACGCCGACATCGCCGGCGTCATCCGCTCCGCTCGGGAGGCCAATCCGGCCGTCATCCTCGGCGGTATTGAGGAAACCCGGCGGCAGCAATCAGCACGCTACGACCAGGAAGGCGACGCCTCGCGCGATGACTCCATCGTCGCCAACTTTCGCTCCGCATTCGAGCCAAACCACAGACACATTATCCTGTTCGGCGCGCTGCACTGCTCGAACCGCCCGGACTGGCTGTTCGAGCGCGTGCGCGCTCTTACGCCCGCAACTGCGGACAAGACGCTCAATGTAAGGGTCATGGGCGATCATCAAGATGGCTTGCTGGAGTCGTTCGTCCTTTTTCTGGAGGGAGCTGGTATCGAGAGAACCGACTTTGTCATCGACGACACCCGCGCCCTTCATCCACGGATTTTCGAGTGGTTTTCGCTTATGCGCCCGCAAACTCTGGATCGTTATCAAACGCTCGTCGTGTTCCGAATGTAACGTTCGGATGTGGATTTGACCCCTCAGGGCCTGCCTATCGTTTAAAGCATCGAACCCAATCGAGGCAACCGCTGAAACCTTTTCCAGCCCGGTGTGTATTTATGAACAAGGACGTAACGTCAGATCATGAAATGCCGTTAGCAATGACAAGTGAATCGCCGGGCGGCGCGGCCTGCCAGCAACAGGATATCGTCGATCTCGAAACGCGGTCCTGGCTCCCCCGGCACTGCCGGGGCGATGGGAGCGCATTCCCCAAGCTGATGCAGGCCTACCGCGCGCCTGTATACAGTTACCTTACGCGCTGTGGCCTGGACAGGGATGTCCGCGACGATCTGTTTCAGGACATTTTCCTCAAAATTCACAAGGCGGCGGCAAGCTATCAGCCCGCCAAACCCCTGCGACCCTGGATCTTCACCATAGCCGCCAACACGGTGCGCAACTATCTGCGGAGCGAAAGCGGTCGCCCCACGGCCAGCCTGGACCAGGGGACAAGTGAACACCGCGACCCCGCCGCTGATACTGAAACACATACGGAGCTGCATGGCCTGCTCGACTGGCTCGAACAAGCCATAGCAGGCCTGCCGTTCAAACAGCGGGAAGTGCTGCTACTGACGGCCGTCGAAGGCCTGCGGCAAAACGAGGCCGCAGAGGCTTTGCAAATCCCCTTGAACACCGTAAAGACCCATTTGCGCCGCGCACGCCTCACGCTCGTGCAGGCATTGGCGCGGCGAAACGGCGAAGACGACGCCGGAGTGACCCCATGAAGATTTGTGATCGAATTCAACAATCAATTGCCGAGAAGGGGCTCGAGTTCGTCGAACGCAGCGGTGCTGCGCGAGAACACCTGCAATCGTGCGCGCAGTGCACGCAGTTCTTGAAGTCATTCACCGAGCTGCAATCCGGCATCGAGCAACTTCCCGAACACGACGCACCGGACGCGCTGGTGGAGCAAACTCTGCAGGACGTCGCGAACGCCGGCGCACCCGAACGAAAATCTGCACGAACCAAAACGCGTCGCTCACGTTTGGCCCCCGCCATGGCCAGTGCCACAGTTATCCTGGCTATGCTCGGCTCGACTTATCACCTCGTTGTGCCTGTCGACCGCGCAGAGACCAAGCCACCTGCCGCGAGAGTGGCTCCCGGCCCCGGCGAGTTCGAGGACAAGGAAGTCGCGCCGATAAATGAAATCGTCGAAGAGCAAGTCATGCAAGACGGCGATCGTGTTGCAGCGAGCGGGGGCATCGTACCCAAGTCCAAGGTCGAGGCAACCGAACAGGAATCGGCGCGCAGGCGTGCCGGACTGACGGGGCAGAGCCGCGCCAACGAAAGCCTGGCCGACGAAAAAAGCCTCGCTCGAAATTACGATCTATATGGAATGGTGTTGGCGCCGGAAGAGCCCGCCGCTCGAAACCAGCCTGGCAGCGAGCCGCCGACAGTCCGTGAAAGTGGCGCCGGTACAGCGCTGGAGGATCACCGGCTGGACCTCGCATTGCTGGCTCAAGTCGATGCGCCGGCTCGCAATGACGGCCGGCTGAGCGAACAGATAGCGAAACATGGTGCGCGGTCACAGCTTCAACCGCTCGAAGCAGCGGAGGTGGACAAGCGCGACATCGGTCTGTCTGCCGGCGACGATACCATCGATATTCTGGATCGCGCTGCAGATCTGAATTCGCGCTTAGAGATAACAGTTGAACCGGACCCTGCGACTGAACCGGAGTCTGCGGCGCGGGCCGGCGGAAAACCGCCCGGACAATCACGTGGAGCCATTGCGCCGGCTATGCCACCCCAGAGCAACCCCGCCAAACGATTCCTCACCGAGCTCGAACGGCGTGAAGGGCTCGCATTCCAACCCGCCACAGGCTACTGGGCAAACACTTACGTGCCGGGAGATCCCGCCATGCGCCTGCTGCAGGCGCGGCTGGCGAGCTGGGATCGTGGCGCGATGAAACTCGACACGGCCGCCCAACCGATCTGGCAACCGTTTGATCTGCCAGTCAGCGCCGCGCTCGGCGTTCATCTGCAGGC
>JBPCXK010000133.1:0-3429 GCA_051008635.1 Gammaproteobacteria bacterium | reverse complement strand
AGGATCCGGTTGACGTGGTCGATATTTTCATTATCGGCAACCCACAACTCCGGCCAGCACTCCGTTGGCGGCAGTTCGCCCGCGCCGCCGCAGAGGTGTTCGTTCTTTACCAGGCAGCGTACGTTGTGCGCTTCGAGGACCGACTTGAGATGCCCGACCATGGGGAGGCTGTGCGAGCTGTATACCTTCTTCATCGTAGCCATCGGGCTGCTGACCAGCCGCCAATTTTAGCTGCAAAGCGCGCCGCATGGGCACAGGGCGGATTATTCCGGGCTACTTGCCGGCGGGTATTATGGAGACGTTTACGCGATTGTTGCGGCGTGCAATTTCGTTCCACGCACCGGCCGTCAGGGCCGCCGAATCCGGAGGGTATTGTTGCAGCGGCCGCTTATTGCCGAGCGAGACGATCTTGACCTTGAGGTTGGAGTTGTTCACGAGGGACGAGCTGGCCAGAAAATTTGCGAAACCGAGTGACTGACGCTCGCCCTCGGCAACGGCGGTATCGGCGGATAAGCCGATAACCTCACAGTCGGCAAGCGGCAAATCGGGCGCCGGCAACGCCAGCTCACCCGCAGCTGAGGTGACCAGACAAAAATTCCCGACATGAACCACCAGCTGAAGCACACCGCGAAAACCAATTGATGAGAGCCGGGAGGCCAGACCATTTACCGTTTGCAGCATGTTGTCGTCGAGCGCAATCTCTCCGTAGTCGTAACCCCTGGAATTGTTATTGATAGCCCATTCCATGGCCTCGAGAAGCCGCTTCTTTTCCCGAGTCGACTGTGCGCGCGCGACACGCACGGCGGCAACGGCCGCGCTGCCCACTACTGCCGCGGCTTTCTCGTCGTCTTTGCCAGGCTCCTCGGTTGGCGGCAGGGCGGCGGCAACGGCCGTTTCGGCCGGGGCGGACGGCCACGCGGCATAACCGAGTACCAACAGCAGAATAATGACGCCAACACTTGCGTAGAAAGCGTGCTTCCAGGCGCCCGCGGCTGCACTGGAGCGGCGAAAAAAATCATTGATGGATGCGGGCCCGATGTGCTCGGAGCCGAACAGCATTTCATAGAAGTCGTCGGCAACCCTGTTGGCGGCCGACTCACTGGCATCCTGCAGATCTCTTCGCAGCTCCGCGCGATGCTCTTCCAGCAAGCGTTTTGTCTGCTGCCTCAGCTTGTCGAGATCGACGGGTTCGACCGTCGGTAACACTTCGACGTCCAGCTGCGTATCCGGAAACAACGGCGATACGGAGGCCAGCTCCGGCGCCGCTGCTTCCTCCACCAGCCGCAGCTCCTCCAGGGTCTGCCGCAGCTCCGGTTCGTTGACCTCCTTGTTGATCACACCGACCGCACCCAGCGCGCGCGCCTGGCTGACGTACACCTCACCCTCCTTGGAGGTGAACATCATGATCGGAATGGCAGCGGTGTCGGGGTTTTTCTTGATGCGCTTGAGCGCCTGAAAACCATTCATCCCGGGCATCATATGATCCAGGAATACCACATTCGGATGACTCTGCCCCAGATACTCCAGCGCTTCCTCAGCAGATTCCGCTGTGTCGACGACGAAGTCGTAGCGTTCCAGCACCTTGCGCATGGCAACACGCGCGGCCCTGGAGTCATCTACTACGAGGGCGAGTTTGCGAGACATCTGAACGCTGATCTCAACGCCGCCGGAACAATACTATTCATAACGTTTAATGCTACCGCTACTCGAAACGGCCGGTTTTGGCCGACCGACCAGCGGTGGCAAATGGCTTACCCGACTGCAGGGCTCACTGATGGTCCAATAAAATGTCTTTTGGTCATAAACACACGGGCAGGCAGGCGCTTATCGCGGTGACGAATCGACCGCTTGACGACCAAATCGAACAACAAAGGATTATAGCGGCGAATTTCTGCCAGCACGTCAGCGTCGACTTGGGAAAAATAACCCCGCTCTACCATTCCACCGAGTGAAAACAACGGCACCACGCCCGGCAATGGATAGTCGGAGCCGTTGATCAAACGCGCATGCCATTCCTCTCGCGCGAGGATCGCCTCGAACGGTTCGTACAAACGATTAAACTGTGTCATTGCGGAGATGTCACCGAACAACAGCTTTTCATATCGCACGTCGTCCATGAGGCGTGCAAACAGGGCGAAGTTGGACGCCCGCGCGCCCGCATTATCATAGTCGTCCCCGGTCCCCAAAGACGCGCAGTGCGCAACGATGACGCGTACACCATGCTCCAGCGCGCGGCGCATGCGCAGCGGATTGCCGTACTCCTGGCGGGCCGGGCCATGTACGGCTTTTTCTTCCCCGGCATGCACCAGCAACGGAATGTTCGCAGCCGCCATCGCCGTGTAGAGCCGGTCGCACTGCGGCGCTGCGGGATCGATGCCCATCGCGGGCGGCAACCATTTGATCGCACGTGCGCCGGCCTCGATTGACGCGCCCAGCGCTTCGACGGCGTCCTCGCGGTAGGGATGGATCGACGCGATCCACTCGAGGTCATCGCGATACTCGGCCGCTACGGCTTGTGCATACGCGTTAGGTATATGAAAGGCCGTCAACTCCGGCAATCGCCTGCCATCGGTATCGTAGGTATAGTCGAACGCCAACAACATCAGCCTGGCGCCGGGGCGCAATGCACGCTTGAGTTTCACGAGGCGTTGCACATAGGCGCGATCGAGATTCGCTGTGTCGGGATCGGCGCATGCCGCATTGAGGTAAAAACGATACTGCAGATACTGCAGCGGATTCAGCAGTGAGCGCATCTGCGGATTGACCCAGGCGCCGGAAGCGCCGTCGCCCTGCCCGATCAGGTGTACGTGGCAATCCCAGAACTGCGCCGGATCGATTTCCTCCCACGCGGAACGTACGAGATCGTGTTGCAAGAGATCCTCTGGCACACCGCCGTCGATGCACTCGTTCAGAAATCCGTCCGGCCATGGCGGCAGGCACGCGACTACACCGGCGCCGCCAACACCCACGAACGAACGCCGGTTCATGCGATCGCGCCGCGGTTTCCCGGCTCGATGTCCTGCGCCTGCACATCGACTCGCAAGAGCAACACCGCGCCGGCCGCGAACAACAACAGAATCGACAACAACCCGACACGCGGATTGCCGGTGAGCACACCCACGCCGCCAACCATCGCCGGGCCAATCACGGCGGCGAATTTACCCATCATGTTGTAGAAGCCGAAGAATTGTGCCGCATGATGAGGCGGAATCAAACGCGCATAAAGCGCGCGACTGAGCGCCTGGATACCACCCTGCACCAGCCCGATGGTAACGGCAAGCGCGTAGAACTCCCAAACCGCATCCATGAATGCACCCCAGCAAGTCGCCAAGCCATACACGCCGATCGCAATGAAGATGCCGCGCTTCGCGCCGATGACTGCGCCGAGTTTGCCGAATGCGAGCGCGGCCGGAAACCCCACGAACTGAG
>JBPCXK010000132.1:0-4079 GCA_051008635.1 Gammaproteobacteria bacterium | reverse complement strand
ACGAGCTGGCGCTGTTCTTGTTTCGTAATGCCGGGCGCGTGTTGTCGCGCGGACATATCTTGCAGCACGTGTGGAAGCATCGCGTCGATCTCAACACGCGTACCGTCGACACTCACGTCAGCCGCCTGCGCCAAAAGTTGAACATCTGCGCCGAAAACGGGTGGCGGCTGATGTCCGTCTATCAGCATGGGTACCGGCTGGAGCGCCATGGCAAGGCTGAAGCGGGAGGATTAGTCGAAAACCTCTGAACCGTACTGTAAATTGAATTGACAACACGTCGTGCAGCGCGAGGTTTTCACCGGGTCCACAGTCGATGCGATGCAATATCGCACAAGATCAGGCGGTAATATGCCCGCTAACAAACGGCTCTCATTTGATTTATAGTTGAAGTCGCACATCTGTCTCAGACATCAACCAGGACGGCCGGGATGGCGGAGGGATTCTTGCCCGATTCAAGGGCTGCGATCAAACCCATCGATACAAGACCCTTGCCCTCATCCGCGCCAGGGGGCGTCTGGACGTCCAGAAAGAAGGGGACTGGAAAATGAGAATCATCACACTTGCTGTCGGCTTGCTGCTGGCCACGACGCTCGCGCAGGCGAGCGAGTTTGTCGCCTACTCTGTCGCAAAGAAGGGGACTTCGCCCCTGCCGGAAAATATCGATACCATCGAGGCCAGGTATCTGACTCACGTCAAATGGGGTCAGTATGCCGGCAGTCAATCCCGTGCCGCGGTCCTGAAGGCGCAAAACACCAGTCAGTACAAAGGCGGCGTGCCGGTGGATGGCATCGACGCCATTCTGGCCGACGTCATGCTCAACTCCGGCCGGTTTCGTCTCGTGGAGCGCAATAAGCTCGATCAGGCGCTCAAGGAGCAGGATCTCGGCGCGAGCGGACGTATTACCGGCGAATCCGCCGCCCACATTGGCAAGGTGCTCGGGGCCCAGTTGCTGGTGCAGGCTGTGGTCACCCATTATGAGCCGGATTTCGAAGGCAAGGACGCGAGCGGAATAGGCAGTGTCGTGGGTCAGGCCGTCGGTGGCACCGTGGGGTCGTTGCTGGGCGGCGTCGGCCTGAAATCGAAGAAATCCATGGTGGGCATGAACTTCCGGGTGATCGATGCCGCAACGAGCGAGCTGGTTTTCACCAAGCAGGTCGAATCGGTACTTTCCAAAAAAGAGCTGAGTCTGTCCGGGTTCGGCTTCGGCAACAGCGCGGCCGGGGGTGGCAGGTTCGCCAAGTATTACAAGACCCCCATCGGTCAGGCGGTGATCGCCGCGGTCAACAAGGGCGTCTACGACCTCATCAAACACGTTGGCTCGGCGCCGGCTTCGGGCTCGGTGATCAAAGCGGACGCCAGCCAGGTCTACGTCAATCTGGGCGAAGGAGTCGTCGCTGTCGGAGATCAGTTGAAACTCGTATCGAAAGGCGAACAGTTGATCGACCCTGACACGGGCTTGCCGCTTGGCTCAATGGAGCAACAAGTCGGCACGTTGAAGGTCACTGCCGTCCAGGACAAGTTCTCTATCGCCCAGCCCGTCGGCGCGATTGCGGGCCAGGTCAAGCGGGGCGACAAGGTTGTCAGCGCCAACCAGGCCGCGCCCCTGCAGTTCGCATCGAGCTGGCAGCCGCCGAAGTAGGGCATCATGAAGTAGGGGCATCACAATGCGAATCGTAGCTTTGCGATGGCTGGCTGGATTGTTGTGTGTGCTGCCGCTCGCCGCATCTCAGGCGGGAGGCTTGCTTATCTCCGCCCAGACAAAGACCTGTTCGGGTAGCACGGGTCTGGCCAGCTTCGATGTCGACAAGCTCTTCAAGATTCAGGACGGCTATTGCGACGATCCGGATAAACCGGGCACGAAACTCAAACAGGTGCTGGTGCGTTCGCATTCCGGCCTGACGCAGTACGATGTGCTGTGGGTGACGGAGCAGGAGGTCGGCAAGATCCAGCAACGTATTGACGCTTACATGGCTGCGCGCGTACAGGGAATTGCCGGCGCGCCGGCCACCGTTATCATCAACGAACCTGCTCCGCCGCCGGTCAGCCAGCCAGCCAGCCAGCCCGCGCCGCCACCGCCTGTGGCTAAAGCGGAACCCGTTTCACGGCCCGCAGGCAAACAGGAACCCGCCTCACCGCCGCCTGTTGCCCAACCGGCGCCACGTCCGCCTGCAGTGGTCGAGGAAATACCGCCGAAGGTCGCCGGGTTGTCAGCGCCGAGCATCGAAATCATCGATCCGCCGGTAAGCAACACGCGCGGTACGCAAAGAATCATCACGCGTTCCGGCGTGGGGGCACGCGTCGTCGTGGGGCGGGTGGAAGCGCGGTCCGGTTTGCTGACACTGAGCGTGAACGGCGAGGAGCACGGGACCGACGCCGAGGGTCTGTTCCGCGTTAACGTGCCTGTCGATAAAGCCGACAATCCGGTGGCCGTAGTCGCGATCGACAAGCAGGGTCGGCGCACGGCCGTGGAATTTACTTTGGTTCCGGAAACCGTGCCCCGGCCGCCAGAGGCCGCGGAGCAACCCCGGCAGACGGATGGCGCCGGTTTCGGCGACTACCATGCACTCGTCATTGGCAACAACCGCTATCCCAAGTTCAGGGATCTGGCCACGGCGGTGAACGATGCGCAGATTGTCGGCGCCATACTGCGCGACAAGTACGGATTCAAGGTCACGGAGCTGCTCAACGCGACACGTAGCCAAACACTCGACGCGCTCAACGACTTGCGCAAGCAACTCACAGAAAAGGACAACCTGCTGCTTTACTACGCCGGACACGGTGAGTACGACACAGTCAATCTGCGCGGCCATTGGTTGCCGGTCGACGCGGAGTCGGATAGCAACACGAACTGGATTTCTACCATCGCGGTGACCGATATCCTCAATCAAATGTCGGCCAAACACGTGTTGGTCGTGGCCGATTCGTGTTATTCCGGCGCGCTGACCCGCACCGGGATGACAGAGATGGATCCCGGTATGTCGGACGACGCCAGGCAGCGCTGGCTGAGGGTGATGGCCAAGTCTCGTTCGCGTACGGTGCTGACGTCCGGTGGCGTCAGGCCGGTCCTGGATTCGGGCGGTGGTACGCATTCGGTTTTCGCCAGGGCGTTTATCGATACCCTGCGGAAAAACAGGACCATCCTCGAGGGCAGCAGGCTGTTCGCCGATGTAAAAAAGCAGGTGATGAACGCGACAAGCGGGCTGGAGGAAGAACAGGTCCCCGAGTATGCGCCGCTCAAGCGCAGCGACCATGAGTTCAGCGACTTCCTGTTGGTGCGCACCACACCGTAACCTGCGCCGGGAGAATCCGGCCACTATCCGCAATTTGACCCAGTGCGCCCCGCTTTTACGCCGGTCAGCGCCAGCGCCGGCCCGCAGTTGCTGCTATATTCTGTAAGACTTTTCGACGTATTCTCAATTGTGCCCATTGGCCACGGCTCCAAGTTTTGCCCCTTGCGCTTGCGGCGCCAGGAGCGGGCTGCGGATATGAGCCCGACTCGAGGCCCATCGTGGCACGCTGCCGCGCCATCCGGTGGTACGATACTGCTCGTCGAGGACGATGATGACTTCGCCCGCATGCTGGCGCTGTACCTGGGCGACGAGGGCTACGATGTCGTTACTGTCGAAGACGGCGCGCAGGCGGTCCACACCGTGTTTGAGCTCGAGCCCGACGTCATCCTGATGGATACCCATATCCCCGGGCTCGACGGCCTGCAATCGACTACACGATTGCGCCAGTTCGGTTACGCGGGGCCGATAGTGGCCTTGAGCGCGGCCCCGGGTGACGAGCTCAAGTACCAAGCACTGCAGGCGGGCTGCGATGATTTCGTCAGCAAACCGGTCGATGTTGACGAGTTGCTCGCTGCCATCCGCAGGCGTTCGCGGCGTTCCGGCGGGTTGTCAGTATCCGCCCACGTCGCGCAGCAGCGACTACGCAGCGACTTCCAATCGTCCTTCGCGCTCAAGGCCGACAGGCTCGACGCATGTTGGCGCGCGATCGAGTGCAGTGACTGGGGGTTGTCCGAGCTACAAACCCTGCAGCGACTTGTTCACCGGCTCGCAGGTTCGTCAGGTTTCTAC
>JBPCXK010000131.1:0-7101 GCA_051008635.1 Gammaproteobacteria bacterium | reverse complement strand
CGAGGCAGGCGAATAGCCGGCTATTTAACTGCCGAAGCAACGCCGCCACGCGCGATGGATAGACGTCGCACAGGGATGTGCAAGTGTCGCGGGCGCAGGACGCGCAGGAGCGACCGCCGAGAAATGTAAAGTTATTTCTGGCAGAGCCCTAAAGGCGCAGTTGGACGTAAGACGAGCAACGGCGCAGTGTGTAAGTAGTAGGAACTTTGAACGGAGATATGTCATGAACAAACTGAAACGACAACAACTATTCGTCGTGTTGTTAGCCTTTACGATGCTGCTTTGCACGGAGGCGGCGTGGGCCGCCGGCGGCGGCGGCGCTGAATTCGCCACGGCCTACAACCAGGTGACGGGCTGGATGACGGGAGGCCTCGGCAAACTGATCACCGCCGCGCTTTTGATAACCGGTATAGGGATGGGTATCGTGCGCCAATCCGTGATCGCGGCGGTGCCGGCAATCGCCGCCGGTCTGGTGTTGACGCTCGGACCCGGTGTCATCGATGCCATTTTCGGGGCCGTCATCTGAACGTGGACCCGGGTCCCGGAACGCAGCTACACGATCGCGAGGGCTGACCCGTGCTCGATATTACTTTTACGCAGAAGCGCCTGCTCGAACGCCGTGCGCCGGCCGAGCTGTTCTCCATATTGGCCTATTCGTTCGAGGACGAGTTGTACTATTTCGAGGACGGGTCGTTGGGGTTCGCGTTCATGTGTTATCCCCTGACTGGTATCAGCGCGGGACGCATCCAGCAACTGCAGGTCCTGATGGGGCAAGACTACCCGGCAGGGTCGATGTTGCAGTGCTGCCTGTGGACCAATCCCGACATCGAGCCGCTACTGTCCGAGATGATGGGCATACGTGAGCGGGTGCCGCCAGAAAGGAGAGACCAGGGGCAGCGGCTCGCGGAGTCAATCATTGGCAAGCGCGCCGAGTTTCTGCGGGCCAGCACCCGCGAATCCGACGATCCGGTCAACGGCATCAGGGTGCGCGACCTGCAGCTCATCATTACGCTGCGGGTACCGAGCAGGGGGCTCGTTCCGACCGAGCGTGAGCACGAGCGCGTGCGACGCTTGCGTCAAGCGACTGCACAGTTATTGAGCACCATAGGCGTTGCGCCGCTCGCGCTTGACCCGGAAAGCTATCTACGCCTGATGGGCACATTGTTGAATTGGGGTAGTCGCGCCTCGTGGCGACATCCCGAGCTTGCCTACGACCGCGAACGCCTCATTCGGGATCAGTTGTTCGACAGAGAGACTGCGGTGAAGGTCGACGGCAGGGGCCTCTGGCTGGGTGAGCGGCGGGTCAAGACACTATGTGTAAAGCGTCTGCCAGAATATGTTCATTTGGCCAATGCCGCTTGTTATCTGGGCGATCCGCGGCTCGGTGCGCGCGGCATCAGAGATAACGTGCTGATTACGCTGAACGTCATGTTTCCGGAGTCTGAGAACGCCCGTTCGTTTATGGAGACGAAGAAGAACGCGGTCACATGGCAGAATCTCGGCCCGTTGGCGCGTTACCTGCCGCGCCTGCGGCTCCAGAAGGAAAGCTTCGATGCGATGTTTGATGCGCTCGATGATGGTGATCGGGTGGTCGAAGCCTATCTTTCCTGGGTGCTCTTTGCCGACGACGAGGAGGCCTCCGTCCACCAGGTGGCCAACGCGGTTACCTATTACCGGGAGCTGGGGTTTCGGTTGGAGGAGGATCGCTTTGTCGCCCTGCCGGTCTTTTTGAACGCGCTGCCGCTATGCGCCGAAAGAACGGCCGCCAAGAATCTGATGCGTTACCGCTCGATGGCCGGCAGGCATGCGGTGCATCTCATGCCGGTAATAGGTGACTGGAAAGGCACAGGATCGCCGACGATGACGCTGATGAGCCGTAATGGACAGATTCAGCGGCTTTGCCTGATGGATTCCGACCTCAATCACTCGGCGGTCGTTGCCGCGGAAAGTGGCGCAGGCAAATCGTTTTTCGTCAACTATCTGGTCGGCAGTTATCGCTCCGCGGGCGCGCAGGTCGTGATCATTGACGTGGGCCGCTCTTATCGGCAACAGGTCGAGCTGCTGCACGGTGACTATATTGAGTTCACGCCGGAGCGGCGTATTTCCATCAACCCTTTTACGGCCCTGGTCGACTATGAAAACCAGGTAGACATCCTCATCGCGGTGCTCATCACCATGATGTCGCAGACCGGAGCGATAGACGACTATCAGGTGTCGCAGTTGCGTTTCAAGGTCAGGGAGCTGTGGGACGAGAAGGGGCAGGAGGCCTCGATCGATGAGTTGGCTCACCGGCTGCGCTCGCACCGCAACGAAGACGGGCAGCTGGACCGGCGCGTCAACGATATGGGCGTGCAGCTCTACCCGTTCACAAGCGGCGGAGAATACGGTCGCTGGTTCACCGGGCAGGCCACAATCGATTTCCAGAATCCCCTGACCGTTCTGGAGCTCGAGGAGCTGAAGGCCCACAAGCATCTGCAAAAGGTCGTGTTGGTTCAGCTCATCGGAAACATTCAACGCTCGTTTTTCCTGGGCGATCTTGCGACGCCGAAGCTGCTGATTATCGATGAGGGCTGGGATTTGCTGACGCAAGGCGGCATTGAAGGCGAGTTCATCGAGCGAGCGGTCCGCCAGCTACGCAAGTACAACGGTGGGGCCATATTGATTACCCAATCGATTCGTGACCTTTACAAGACCGCGGTGGGCGAAGCGTTCGCCGAGAACTCAGCGTTCAAGTTCCTGCTGAGTCAGACACCGGAGGCTATCGACCAGCTCGCCCGGGAGGATCGTCTGAATCTCGGCGAAGGCGCCGCGGAGCTCCTGAAATCGGTGCACTCGGCCAAGGGCCGCTATTCGGAGATTTTTGTCTACACCCGCAATGGCGCGGGCATCAGTAGACTGGTCGTTTCCCGCTTTACGCAATTAATGTACACCACGGACGCGCGCGAGCGGGACGCCATCAAGCAGCGCCTGGCTCGGGGCATGACTGTCGAGGAGGCAATCAATGAAATCATTGCGATCGAGAAGCAGCGAGGACTCGCCTCGGCCTCAGCCGCAACGCACTAGCGGTGAGGACTCGGCTCTGCCTCGGCTGCGGGCGCAACGCAGTAGCCCGGTCGGCAGGCATCGGCAAGACAGGCCGTCGCCGTCGGTGCTCACGCATCTCTTGCAGACACTGTTGTTTGTGGGCCTGGCTGTTGGAGGCGGGGTATTGGGCAGTCTGTGGGTCAACAAGCACCACGCGCCCGCGTCGCCCACCGTGGCGATTGTAGACTTCAATCGTCTGGCCGTAGCGGTTAACGGCAGGCTCGACGGCGGCCTGAATGACGAATCCATGATGACCCTGGCGGACAAGACCGCCGAGCAGATGCAGGCCCGAGTGCAGGCGCTCAAAGAAGCGGGTTTTGTGGTGCTCGACGCCAGTGCGGTGGTGGCGGCGTCGGAAGAGCACTATGTGACGCTGGACGACGGTAAAGTAGAAGACTAAGGGCTCTGCCAGAAATAAGTTTGCATTTCTCGGCGATCAGGCGCCCGTGTGGCAAGGCGCGAGGCAGGCGAATAGCCGGTTGTTTAACTGCCGAAGCAACGCCGCCACGCGGGATGGATAGACGCCGAGAAATGTGAAGTTATCCCGAATGTTGCATAAATTCGTGGTAACTTCTCAATAGGTCCGTGCACTCATGGAGTTTAGGCAGCAACTAAGCTGGTTGCACCTTGTGAGTCCAGCCCGCAACGGTGGCCATGCCCGGACTTATTGAGAGGTTACAATTCGCGGATCTGAGGGTCAAGCGCCGAGAGCCTTGAGCTGTCCAAGCGAATGCAACAACTCGTGTTCGAGCTTTTGGTTGCTGTTCATGGACAGGATCAGTTTGCCGGCCGGACGAATAAAGCGTCCGGCACGTTGAATGAGGGTACGGCGAAGTGTGGTGATTTCGCGGAAACACTACAACGCTACGCGTTTGGCGGTGGTTCCACGTGCACGAGGCCGTGAGCTGAATCTGTAATTCGCGGGTGAGATTGTGGGCGAGAAGAACGTGACGACGTCAGCTAACGTACATTTGTGCTAATCTTGTGCTTTACGTGCTAGCGCACTGTCTCCGCTTGGTGTACTGGTATGGCAACGAACCCCGAAGACATTCATCTGCAACCCGAGCACAAACGACTGATTGCCGAACTCGCTGATCAGCGCGGCAAGGCATGGTCGGAGATATTGGAGGAAGCCCTAGATGCCATTGGGACTAGCCAGGATGCACAAGATGTGAGGTCGCCCGGCAGCGCGGTACCCCAAACCGCCTCTGTGCTCGATATCTTCCTGGAGGCCCGCGAGGCCATCCCTCAGGAGGAACTTGATAAACTGCCCGTTGATGGCGCGGATCAGCATGATCACTATATCTACGGCACCCTCAAAAGCGGGTGATGAGGCGTCTGTTTGCGGATACTTACTATTGGGTGGCTCTGCTCAATCCAAAGGATCGATGGTTTGAAGACGCTACCGCCTTTGATAGCACCTCTCAGCAGCGCCTTGTTACGACCGACCTTGTCTTAGCTGAGTTTCTGGCTTTTTATAGCAGGTCGGGTTCACACGCCCGTAGCCAGGCTGCATCAACTGTTCGACGTATTGTCAATCATGCGCACGTGGAGGTTGTCTCTGTGGATCGGAAATTGTTCCTCGAGGGCTTACGCCTATATGAAAGACGTCCTGACAAAGCCTATAGCCAGACCGACTGCATCAGTATGCAGGTGATGCGCCGCGAAGGGATCACTGAAGTGCTGAGTAACGATCATCACTTTGAGCAGGAGGGGTTTCAGTTGTTGTTCCCAGCACGCTGAGCGGTCGCTGCCTGCATAACTACTTCTTCCTCGCGTCACGTTTTGGGGCGCCGCGATACTCTAGAATGCAAAAGCATGCCCAGTCCTCATGCAAAATTGACTCTTCACGACTCACAGCAGTCTTTTGAACCGGTGGTGCTATCTTTGCGTTACTATTTCTGGCAGAGCCCTTAGGGCTCGTCATGCAATGGCGCTTTACGCAGAGGGTTTCACGGGAGCGGCTTCAGAGGGTGCCGCAAGGGCCGGAATTCGATTGTCGGAGCGGCCATATGGAAGAACCCTCCTTATCCCCGCTCCTCTCGTAGGAGGGGATCGGGGAGGCAGCCGCGAATAGAAAAGCGCTTGTTTTATTCGCGGCCGAAGCCGCTTCCGCAGGCAGGCTCTTGTCATCCCGGAAAACGCGATAGCGTTTATCCGGGCTAGAAACAAAGAAAATCATCTCGCAGCGGCCTTCTCCGTGGCTAAATTTAATAACTTTCCTTGAACTGATTCCAATATGTTGTCTCTGATAAATGAGCTCGCGTTGATGATTTCAATGCCGATTAGCTCGCCACTGTCATTCAGCTCAGCTGTTATATTGGGGCTTAACTCTATGCTTCCTGCCTCCACTTCGTCAGAGATTGCAATATGCAATATGTCTTCGCTCTCGACATAGTTCATTGAGCTTTGATCGTGCCCCGCATTTCTCACCACGATGACGAGCCCTCGCTTGATCCTTGAATCCACAATGAATTTTCTTCAGTCGCATCCATCACCGACGCACGCGGCTATGCGAAATAAATCAATAACCAACGCACCCTACAAAGTTGCGCGTCAGAACAGGCGCGAAAGATCTACCGTGACTTCCGGGAGAGCCTGTAGCTTCACCAAACCCGGCACAGACGTTTTGTGCTCCTGCTGATAACCGGTTTCGACCGGCGTGTGAAAGATGCTCATCCGGCTATTTCTGGTGTCGATCAGCCAGGCCTCTGGAATCCCGTGGTGCGCGTATAGCGGCACTTTGGCTTCGCGATCGCCCTGCAGGGAACTGTCCGCCACTTCAATGACGAGTAGTATGTCGCCAGCTCCTGGATGGGAGTCTCTGTAGAAATCAGCTCGCGGGCGCAGCAATACGATATCGGGTTCCGGCTCTGAATAGTCGCCGAGCACGATCGGGTTCTGGACGGAGATTACGGCTTCCTCGCCTACGGCTTTTTTCAGGGCATCTGTCAACAGAATCACGGTGCCCGCATGCTGGCTGCCAATTGGCGACATATCGATCACTTCTCCGTCAATCAGCTCCACTCGCTCGCCGGCGGCGAAAATCCCGGCTTCCCCCATACGGTGGTAGTCGTGCACCGACAAGCGATGCTTATGTAAAGCATTCTGGGCAGTGGCCATAAAGAATCCGAGGCGCGAGTTCGCCGTGTACCTCGCCTAAGATTAACACACAGTCGTTTGACCCCGTCGGGCCATCACCCGCACGGGCGGCAGTCGGCCGTTAGTTTCGACCGCTCCGACACGCATTCTCGTCATCCCGGAAAACGCGATAGCGTTTATCCGGAATCCAGCCCGTGATTTGATGGTGGAGCTTGTTCCTCACCCCACGCTACAAGTGCTGTGTTTTGACTTTGCGACACCCTCTACCGCCGCTTCTCCAATGTCTTGATACGGCCATACAACCGTCTTTCCTGCTCGGCGTGAGCCTGATAGCACTCGATCAGCTCGTCAACGCGGGCACAGCGAACGGCGTCCGCTTCCAGCGCCGACAGATATTTCACGTTGCTCAGGTGCGCCGGCAATCCGCGCAGGAACAGCCGCACGGCGAGATCGAAAGCGCGCAGGTGATGGCAGACCCAGGCCAGGGAGGCCGCACTGCGTGCGTCGAGCTGCGGCTCGTACTCCGCGATGGCGCTGCGGGCTTCTTCGCCTTGGCCGGTTTCGAGGAGTCGTTGAATGTGCGCCGTGAAGATTTCGGGCGCCACCTCCTCACCAAACTCCAGCAGGCTCTGCACCTCCGTGGCCAGGTCCTGCGGTTCCAGCGTACGGGCGCGCAGGCGTAAACGCTGCGCGAGCGCAAAATTGTCTCCGGGCTGCCTGGCGAGATAACGCTCCACATATTCGAGCGCGTGTTGCAGATCGTCCTTGCGTTCGCAGACCCAGGCGAGATCCAGCGCAACTGCCGGGTGATCCGGCAACAGTTCCAGCAGCAGGGCTTCTGCCTCGGCAAGCTGACCGAGCTGGCTGTGGGTCTTGCCGAGCCAGCGGCGCGTCAGCCACGAGGCGTACAGCCGC
>JBPCXK010000130.1:0-6124 GCA_051008635.1 Gammaproteobacteria bacterium | reverse complement strand
ATACCACGGAAAAGTCATGGAATTGCCCAGACCGTAGGCGAAAAACATCTTTGCAGCGGACAAAACCACGTCGTCTTCGCGGATACCGAGCACCCCGAGCCCATACAAGGCGGCGGTTTGCACGAGGTCGCTTTGCAGATGCATGACGCCTTTCGGGGCGCCGGTCGAGCCGGATGAATACAACCAGAACGCGACGTCGTCCGCGGTGGTCGACGCAGTGTCGAGCGCCGTCTCGGCGCTCGCCATGATCTCGGCCAGGGAGGTATGACCATGTGAATCGCTGCCTGCGACGAGGATCGTTTTCAGATAGGGCTGATCCTTCAGCAGCGGCGCGAATTTGTCGTACAGAGCATCGCTCACGACCAGCACACTCGCGCGGCTGTCGCGCAGCATGTAGTCATAGTCATCCGTGGTCAGCAACGTGTTGAGCGGAATCGGCACCGCGCCGATTTTGATTGCGCCCCAGAACACAGCCGGAAAATCGATGCCGTCCAGCACGCACATCAGCACACGGGTTTCCATGGCGACGCCTACGCCTTGCAGGGCGTTACCGGCGCGGTTGACCCGTTCGGCCAGGTCCTCGTAGGTGTACGAGCCGGTCTCGTCGATCAGCGCGATGTTGGCGCCGCGGCCCTGCGCGATGTTGCGGTCGATGAAATCCGTGACCGCGTTGTAGTCTCGCGGGACCGCGACGATTGGTTCCCCGCCTGACATATCGATTGTTGCGTAGCCGCTCATTGCTTCTCCTTTCGTTCGGGATTATTGCACTGATCATTCGCGAACTCTTTCACAATCCGAACAAACCAGGCCGTGCGTATTTGAAGACGTATCTGCTCGAAGGAGCGTTACACAACTATCGTCTAATTTACCAAGGAGAAAATATCATGGAAAACGTTAACGTCATCAAACCCGGAACGACCCTCAAGGGTGAACCCCCATATCGACCGAAGATCCCTGGGCCCGGTGCGTATCCCCCTGAAACGGGCCGAATGTATACCGAATTATTTACAGTGCACTTTGCTCCGACGTACCCGAAGTTCAGTCCAACGGGACCCGGTATAACTACACAGATAAGAAAGTATCAATTCTGGAAGCTGATCTACTCTACCGACCTAAAATGTGGCCAGCAAAATGGTAAGTTGACTACAAAACACAAGGTTGGTGTATCCAAGACGCAACTGAAAGAAATTTCAGCAGGGCTCAACCTTAGTGTAGCCAACGTAGGCGCTAACATAGGGGGAAAACTAGGAACATCAATAACTTTAAGTGAAGAAAAAGAGGTGACTTATGAAGTACCCCCTGTGAAAGCGCCTAAATGTGGGGGCAAAATATTCGTTGTGTGGCAGTTGGTCTGGAGATATGAAGTCGAGATTACCGTCAAGGGTGAGTATTCCCCCAAGACCAACAAATACGCATTCGAAGACAATAAACCCATTTATACTACCGATTCGCTTATATATAAAAGGGAAGATTGCCCGAACTGCTCGAAAACGGCATACCTATCCACAGTATCGGACGATAGCGCCGAAGGCTCACAGTACCAGGTAGCGATCGGCGAGCAATCAAGACAGGAGTTTGCGCCAGGCCCTTCGGACCGCATCATCAAACGAGGGACACCCGCGCAACCGACGGACGCACCCATCAGAGAGCTCAACACCCAGCCGTCCAAAACGATTGGTGGTGTGGAAGGTCAATTCAGCACGCAGAACCGACCTGGCACTGCTCAATCTGGCGAGACAGGGATCAACCCGGACGAGCAAACCTAAACCGCACCGTCTTCTGACGGACTCGTAAGACTAACGCCGCTGGCAGGGGCTTAGCCTCTGCCAGCCGTGACGTATGGCTGTTTGTACGCTGGCTACGCTAGCCCGCATTTCTCACCAGGCCGGACCTATGATATTCAACATCTTGGCCTCTATGTACAGGTGGTAGCGGTGCGACACACCGTCCTATTTGGTTTTTGGAACAAGCAGGCAGCGCATCTTGGACGCGCGGCCTTGGACAAGGCGTGGAAAAGTCCGCCTGGCTTGCGCGCGACCGCCGGTTCGAGAAATTCTTGGTATTTTTGTCCAAGATTTCACTGGTAAGGTACTAATCGCCAAACGGCGTCGGCTCCACAAAAGGGTACCGCGCCCTGGCCTTGGTCCCGACCGCGCTGGCATTGCGCACGTAGCGTTGATCGTCGCCGGTGCGGGCCACGTAGGCCCAGTTGGGCTCGCCGTTGGTCACCGACTGGATGAAGAGCCGCTCTCTCTGGCTGGCGATGGCGCGTTCGGCGATGTCTTCGGGATCCCAGTCGCGTAACAACGCCGCGCGCAATTCGTTCTCGATGTCCGCGAAACCGGATTTGCCGGTGAGCTCATCGAGCTCCAGCGGATCTTCCTCGACATTGAACAGCTGTCCCGGGTGACCATGCGTATAAATGTACTTGTACGGCCCTTGCCTGACCATGCGGCAGGGCGCGCAGGTGCCCTCGCCCGTGTACTCGCAAATGACCGTACCAGGCCATTCACCACCCTGCCCGTTCAGCAAGGGCATCAGACTGTGGCCATCGAGTGGCGCGGCCGGCCGCTTCGCTTGGCCGTCTGTCGCGATATCCATGAACGTCGGTAGCAGGTCGACCAACGAGACCGGATCGTGCACGCGAGCGCCGGCGAAAGACCCGGAATGAGAAACAATCATCGGCACTCTCGAGGAGCGCTCGAAGAACGTTTGTTTGTACCACATGCCACGCTCGCCGAGCATCTCGCCATGGTCTGCCGTGAAGACCACCACGGTGTCACGGTCCAGCCCGGTCTCCTGGAGCGTGGCCATGATGTGGCCGACCTTGTCGTCGACGTAGCTCACCATGCCGTAGTACGCATGACGGGCGTTGCGCACGTGTTCTTCGGTCACCTCGAGGCGATCCTGCGCATGCGCGTAGTAAAGCCAGCGGCTGAACGGGTCGAGCTCTTCTACCGGTATCGGCGCGACGGACGGCATGTCGATGTCGTCGTGCGCGTACAGATCCCAGTACTTCGCGGTGGTGATGAACGGCGAATGCGGGTGCGTAAACGAGATCGTGAGAAAGAAAGGCTGCTCGCCCGCATAGCGGGCCAGATCGTAGAGCTTTTGTACGCCGTGGTACTCGACCTCGTCGTCGTAGTCGATCTGCAAGCCGCGGATACATTGACCGGCCTCCACCACCGCACGCATGCTGATGCCGGTCGGGCGGTCACCCTCGGTCCAGTTGGGGCTCCACGCAAAGTTCGAGGGATAGATATCGGTCGTCAGACGCTCCTCGAAGCCGTGCAGCTGATCGGGTCCGATGAAATGCATCTTGCCGCACAGCGTGGCGCTGTAACCGGCGCTGCGCAGGTAATGCGCCATGGTCGGTATCGAGGCCGGCATCTCGGTGGCGTTGTCCCAGACCGCGATTGCGTTGGCGAGCCGGCCGGACAGCATCGACGCCCGTGAGGGGACACATAAGGGAAAATTGCAATAGGCGTTGTCGAACACGACGCCGCTTTGCGCCAGCGCACCGATATGCGGCGCCTTGACCAACCCGTGCCCGTAAGCCGGCAGCACGTGCGGCGTCATCTGATCGGCCATGATCAGCAGAATGTTGGGCGGCTTGTCTCCTTTTGCGCCGGGCATGACGCTATCAACGCGGCTTCATACGGCGAGCGCTTCGGCATCGCCGCGTCTGGCGCGGAAGATACCACCGCGCAACGCGCCCCGCTCCGTGCTGCTGCGATACCGGCCGGCGTAGATCGGCGGGAGCGGGCGGCTGTTGGGCGTCGCCAGCCACAGTCTCAGCATATGGCGTTTGCGGTCCGGCTCCGCGTAGTCCTCGAAACTCGTGCGGGCGTGGAACACACAACAGTTGTTCACGAGCTGCCGGCCGGCAATCGAGGAACACATCCGTTCATCGGCTTTTTACTTGATCGTCATCCCCAGCTTTTCGGTAATCGTGCGAAACGTATTGAACTGCTTCTCGACGAATTGCTCCGTGTCACCGGGGCTCAGAATCATCGGGATGGAACCGAGTTTGGTCGTGAACTTGTTCCACGATTTATCTTCTTTCACTTTCTGCAGCACATCGACCCACTTTTCCGTGATTTCCGGCGACAAATCCTTGGGCCCGTACAAGCCGCTCCAGCCGATAATCGCCTCGAGATTCGGATGCCCGAGCTCACTGGCCGCAGGAACGTCGGGAATGGCTTTGAAGCGCTCCTTGGTAGTGACTGCGAGCGCGACGAGTTGACCAGACTGAATGGCGCCGATCACTGCGGACAGATTCTGAAACGACATGTCTACATGTCCACCCGAGACCGCCGCGGCCGCCTTGCCACCGCCCTTGTAAGGCACATGAGTGAGGGAATCGAAATCAACGCCGAGAGCATCCGCCATCACGGCGACTGCGATGTGCAGGAGCGTACCGACGCCGGCCGACGAATACGTGACCTTCTTGCCTTCTTTCATGGCCGCCTCCAGATCGGCAAAGGTCTGGTAATTGGATTTCGGGTTCACCACCAGCACGAACGGATTGAGCTCCAGCAAACCGAGAAAGGTGAAGTCGTTCCACTTGTATGGAATCCCTGGATTGATAGCGGGTACCCCCGCCTGCGAACCCACTCGCGCCAGCAATAGCGTGTAGCCGTCCGGCTTCGACTTCGCCACGAAGGCCGAGCCCGTGACACCGGCAGCACCGGTGCGGTTGGTGACGATCATGGCCTGCTGCAGATACGTGGGTACGCTGGATGCCAGCGTGCGGGCTGCGAGGTCCGAAGCACCACCCGGGCCGTACGGCGCGATCAACGATACAGGTTTGGTGGGATACTCCGCCGCTGCCGTGCCGGACACCCCGACGGCGCAGACCAGCGCTATTACCGTGAACAAAAATCTAACCTTCATTATCCACCCCTCCAGCGGGTTGTTGCTGTTTGTTTCTCGGTCATCTCCGCGGCGTGGCGGTTGACCTTGATGCCCATACTACTTGATTATTCGTTCGACAAAAAACAACAAATGGCCATCGTGTTTTCCCCCAAATACAACCACTGGCGCCTCGTCGCAGGGCGGTCGCCATGACGAGCGCAGCCGACAGAGACATTTACCTTGGCGCGTTCATAATCGTCGTCTCCCTGGCGATGCTGTTCGTTGTCATTCCGGCGGGCGTCGATTCCCCGGCCGAGGTACCCATTCTGGCCCTGGCGCCGAGCTTTTGGCCCAACGTGGTGGTTATCTTCCTCGGCGTCGTCGGCTTCATCATTCTGGTACAGGGATTTACTTCGCGGCGCGCTGTGAAAACGCCCGATGCGGATAGCGCAACTGCGAACCGGTTACCTTTCTCGCCAGCTACTGCGCGCGTTGCTGTGGCCGTCGCGCTCCTGTTCGCGTACTACTGGCTGCTCAAGCTGAGCGGCTTTGTCGCCGCATCGGTCGCCGCGATTGTCGCTTTCACGTTGTTGTCCGGCGAACGGCGGTACTGGATATTCGTGCCGGTTGCGGTGTTGCTGCCGGTGACGCTGTACTACTTCTTCAGCAAGGTGGCAAACATCTACCTCCCGCTCGGCGTGCTGGAAGGCTGGTTGTAGCGATGCTCGAGACGATCGGCGCGGCATTCACGCTGTTTGCAACCATCGACAACTTCGTCGCGCTGCTCGCCGGCGTGGTAATCGGCGCCTTTGTCGGCGCGATACCCGGCATGACCGTTACCATGGGTGTTGCGTTGACCTTGCCATTCACGTTTACCATGCATCCGGTGACCGGCATTTTGCTGTTGCTCGGCGTTTACAAGGGCGGCATCTATGGCGGCTCCATCACCGCCATCCTGATCAACACGCCGGGCACGCCGCCTGCCGCCTGCACGGTGCTGGACGGATTTCCGCTCGCGCAGAAGGGGCAGGCACGCAAGGCGCTCGACATGGCGCTTTATGCTTCCTGCGTGGCGGACTTTATTTCCAACCTGTCGCTTATACTGCTCGCCGGCTGGCTGGCCGCGTTTGCGCTGCGCTTCGGGCCACCTGAGTTTTTCACGCTCATCATGTTCTCGCTCACTATCATTGCCGGGGTCTCCGGTGACCGTCTGGCAAAAGGTCTGGCTTCGGCGTGCCTGGGATTGATACTCGCGACGGTCGGACTC
>JBPCXK010000129.1:0-9686 GCA_051008635.1 Gammaproteobacteria bacterium | reverse complement strand
GCGGCTTTGGCGCGCTGACCTCCTTGCCGGAAGGCGCCAGTGGGTTCACGACACTCGAGCTCAAATCCAATTTCCTCGGCACTGCCGTCGAAGGCGTGGTGACGTGCGAAGCACGGCTAAGCCACGGCGGTCGTTCGACGCAGGTGTGGGACGCGGTCGTGAGCGATCGAGACAGCGGGCGCACCCTGGCGTTGTTTCGATGCACGCAGATGATTTTGTACCCGCGCTGACGGCGCGGCAATTCTCCGATGCCCGAGCCACTAATCGTTGATGTGACGCGCGGGCGGGTGGTTGAGAGCCGGCACCGCGTGCACGCCGTCGTTGCCGAAGCGGACGGCAAAATGCTGCACGCCTGGGGCGATCCCGGGCTCGCGGTGCTGCCGCGCTCCAGTATCAAACCCATACAAGCCTTGCCGCTGATTGAAACCGGTGCTGCCGATCGCTTCTCTTTGTCCGAAGAAGAAATCGCGTTGGCCTGCGCCTCGCACGATGGTGCGCCCGTTCATGTGGAAAAAGTAAAGAGCTGGCTGCAGCGTGTCGGAATCGGGGAACGCGCGCTGCAGTGTGGCCCACAGCGCCCGATCGCGCGCGATGCCGCGGACGCGTTGCTACGCGGCGGCCACGAGCTGACGAAGGCGCACAACAACTGCTCCGGTAAGCACGCGGGGTTCCTCACGACTGCCGCGCACCTGGGCGAGCCTGCAGCCGGTTACATTGAATTTGATCATCCCGCACAGCGCAGAGTTACCCAAACGCTGCGGGAATTCACTGATGTGGAAATCGGGCAACCGGATGTTGCCGTCGACGGCTGTGGCATCCCGACGATCGCATTCCCCATCAGACGTCTTGCCATGGCCGCGGCACGGTTTGCGGCTGCTCGTGATTTTTCCGAAAAGCGGGCCGAAGCGGTTCAGCGCATCAGAATGAGCATCGCCGCCGCCCCGGAGATGATCGCCGGACCGAAACGTTTCGACACCATCGCCATGAAACTGCTCGGTGAGCGGGCCATTGTCAAATCCGGAGCGGAAGGCACATTCATGGCCATGCTCTTCGAACCCGGCCTGGGTATGTTCCTGAAAGTCGAAGACGGTGCGGGCCGCGCCGCGGACATCGCGGCTGCGAATTTGCTGTCGTTTCTGGGCGTGCTCGACGCGGGCCAATACGGTCACGTCGACTCCCTTCTCACTGGTGTGGTGAACAACACGCTGCGGCAACGGGTGGGCGAGATCAGGACGACGGTCACATAGCATTCGTGAGCGCGATAGCAAGCGGGAAGTGGCCGTGAGGCCACCTCCTTACTGCGTGTCTGGCTATTCCGGTTCAGTACTACCATATAGGGATGGCGTAGGTCACGGACGAGGAATTTTCTGTCGCGCCGTATTCATCATCATGACCCGGTGTAGAACTGCGGCCACTGACGCTTGACCACTTCGCTGTCGGTGGCGAAGGCGTGGCAGGTGTTGATTATCAACGGCCTTATCGTCGCGTCGCTCGCGGCTTTGCCGGTGCTGGCGTGCTTGGTCTTGAGCGGATAAATGGTCTGGAACGCCGCGGTCGCGATCGGGCCGAGCAATTCGCTGTGGTGCGTGCAACCTCTGACGCCACCAACGATCTCCTTGACCTTGCGCCTCCAGCCCTTGCCGATGCGTATACCCTTGAGCTTGCGGTAGGAATCCGTGATGCGCGGGCACATGGCGTACGGGCCGTACTCGGTTGTCGCCACGGCGTCGCGTATCACCATATGGTCATCAACGGTCACACGCAGCAGCATTCGGTGCACGGGTTCGCCTGCCTTGACCTCGCCGCCCGGACGATCGCGGTTGGGGAAGTTGTAAGTCTTTGTATCCTGCATAACGGCCTCGATGTCCCATAAGCCGTCGTCACGCCTGAATCCCTGACACTCGATGGTTCGGCGGTGAATGAGCTCGCGTGATGTCGGGTCGGGCAAAGGCATAGGAAAGGCTCCGGAAAATCGGTGCAAATTATGCGACGCCGAACGCGGGGTCAAGCCCGCGCTGTCTGAAGGTTGGTTACAGCGGCTCCAGACGCACCACGTTGCCGTTACTGGCGTCGGTCAGCAAATACAGGTAGCCGTCGGGCCCGCTTCTGACGTCGCGGATGCGCCCCAGAGCCCCCTCAAGCATGCGTTCTTCTACGACCACCCTCCCGCCGCCGAGCTCGAGCCTGACGAGCAGACTGAACTTGAGCGAGCCGACGAACAGGTTGCCGCGCCAGTGTGGAAACTTGTCGCCGTCGTAAAATGCGAGCCCGGATGGCGCTATGGACGGCACCCAGTAGTGAACCGGCTGGGCCATGCCTTTCTTTTCCGTGCCTTCGCCGATGCTCGTGCCGATGCCGTAGTTACGGCCGTAGGTGATGACCGGCCAGCCGTAGTTGGTCGCGGCGGTAATCACGTTGAGCTCGTCGCCGCCTTGGGGCCCGTGCTCGTGCGCCCAAATCGTGCCAGTGCCAGGCTGCAGGGCGATGCCCTGTACGTTGCGGTTGCCGTAAGTGAATATCTCGGGTCTGGCGCCGGGCGCGCCCGCAAAAGGATTGTCGTTCGGCACGCCGCCGTCGTGCTTGAGCCTGATGATCGAGCCCGGATGCGTCGCGAGATCCTGGCCGTTTGGGCGATTGCCGCGATCGCCGAGTGTGATGTAGAGATAACCATCGGGGGCGAACAACAAGCGCGAACCGAAGTGGCGTCCGCCGCCGGATTTCGGCAATGCGCGAAAAATCACTTCCACGTTGTCGAGCTGATGGCCGTTGAGCCTGCCGCGCGCGACTTCGGTGCCGGTACCGCCGTTTTTGGCAGCGTAGGAAATGTAGATCAGACGGTTGTCCGCGAAACCGGGATGTGTCGCGACGTCCATCAAACCGCCCTGGCCGGACGCCTTGATCTTCGGTAACCCGGCGACCGGCTGCGGGTCGAGCGCGCCGTCTTTGACGATGCGTAAGCGTCCGGGACGTTCCGTGACCAGCAGCGCACCGTCAGGCAGAAACGCGAGACTCCAGGGGTGCTCGAGCCCATCGGTAACAGTGACGACTCTGAAGCTCCCCTTCTTTGTCGTAAAGGTCCGCTCCGCGAGGGCTTTCGCCAAGGGCAATACCGGCAATATGCCCGCCACCACGGCGCCCACGCTGGCGCGCAGAAAGGCGCGGCGTGTTCGCGATTTTTTGCTTGTCATCACAACGATCCGAAAGTTTTGGCCTGTTCGCGCAGCTTGAATTTTTGAATCTTGCCAGTAGAGGTTTTCGGCAGCGAGCCGAAGATCACTGTCCTGGGCGCTTTGAAGTGCGCCATGCGTTCTCGGCAGAAGGCGATGATGTCTTGCTCGGTGGTTTGCGGCGCATTGTCTTTAAGACAGACAAATGCGCACGGCGTTTCACCCCATTTGTCATCCGGCCGGGCGGCAACTGCGGCTTCGAGGACTGCCGGGTGACTGTAGAGCACGTTTTCGACTTCGATCGAGGAGATGTTTTCGCCGCCGGAGATGATGATGTCCTTGGAGCGGTCCTTGAGTTGCACGTAGCCGTCCGGGTTCATCACGCCGAGATCGCCGGAATGGAACCATCCGCCTCTGAACGCCTCGGCATTGGCCTGCGGGTTTTTGAGATAGCCTTTCATGACGACGTTGCCGCGGAACATGATCTCGCCCATGGTCTCGCCGTCCGCCGGCACGGGTTGCATGGTTTCAGGGTCCATGACCTGCAGATTCTCCAGCGCGTGATAGCGCACACCCTGGCGCGCCTTCAACCCTGCGCGTTCATCTGCGGGCAGATCGTCCCATTCGCGCTTCCACGAGCAGATCACAGCCGGACCGTAAGTTTCGGTCAGCCCGTACACGTGCGTCATGTGAAATCCTTCGTTTTCCATCGCGGACAACACGCTGGCAGGAGGCGGCGCGGCTGCCGTCATCACCTCGACCCTGTGAGTGAACTCGCGCCGCTCTTCGGGTTTTGCGTTGACGATCATGTTAAGAACAATTGGCGCGCCGCAGAAATGGGTGATCTGCTCACCGGCGATGGCGTCGAAAATCGCTCCGGGCTCGACCTTGCGCAAGCACACGCTGGTGCCCGCGAGTGCGGCGAGCGTCCACGGAAAGCACCAACCGTTGCAGTGAAACATCGGCAACGTCCACAGGTACACGGGGTGGTGGGCCATGTTCCAACCGACGGCGTTGCTGAGCGCATTCAGATACGCGCCGCGATGATGGTAGACCACGCCTTTGGGATTGCCGGTCGTGCCCGAAGTGTAGTTGAGCGAGATCGCCTGCCATTCGTCGGCAGGACCCTGCCATGCGAACTCGGGATCGCCTTCGCTCAGGAAAGATTCGTAACCGATCTCGCCCAGCCGGACCCCGGCGGGCACGGCCGGATCGGTCGCGTCGATCACGACCGGTTTGTTTTTGGCTTTTTGCAGGGCCTTGCCGACCACATCGGCCAGTTCCGTATCGGTAATCAGGACCTTGGCTTCGCCATGATCGAGAATAAACGCGATGGTGTCCGCGTCCAGGCGTGTATTGATGGTGTTGAGCACCGCGCCCGTCATGGGCACGCCGAAGTGAGCTTCGTAGATCGCAGGGACGTTCGGCGCCACGACAGCCACCGTATCTCCTGTGCCGACGCCCCGGCGGCTCAGCGCCGACGCCAGTTGGCGGCAGCGCGCGTATGTTTGCGCCCAGGTGTATCGATTGGCGCCGTGGACAACGGCAATATGATCGGGATACACACCGGCAGTGCGCGCGATCAGGCTGAGCGGTGACAGCGGTGTGTAGCAGGCCAGGTTCTTGTCGAGACCAGTCTCGAAGGGATCAGCCCGCATATTGCACCAGGGTGCTAGGAGATATTGCTTTCATCAGATGGTTCAGTCAGTTACACGTACATTTGTGAGCAACGAAAGGTAACCGAGCCCGCTATCCGGGCTAGTCATGCGTTTACCCCGGTGAGTTTTACAGTTTTGTTAAGAATGATCGGGCGACATAGGAACACGCGATTCGATCAGCAATAATACCAAGCCAGCGGCCGGGCTCAAGGCGCAGCGGCCGGCCGGGGGGCGCTGAAACAAGAATCGAAGGGGTGCGAAATGAGCGACAAGACCTACAACGTGCTATTTCTGTGCACCGGCAATTCCGCGCGCAGCATCATGGCGGAATGCATCCTCAACCGGCTTGGGCGCCGCAGGTTCCATACGTACAGCGCCGGCAGTCATCCGGCAGGGCGGGTGCATCCGTTCGCCGTGGAGCTGCTCAAACGCAACAATTATCGCACTGACGGGCTGCGCTCCAAGGACTGGAACGAGTTCGCGCAGCCGGATGCACCCGAGTTGGATTTCGTCTTCACGGTTTGTGACAACGCTGCTAACGAAGTCTGCCCGGTATGGCCGGGTCAGCCCATGAGCGCGCACTGGGGCTTGCCAGATCCGGCCGCAGTCGAAGGCGCCGACGCGTCGAGGCGCGCGGCCTTTGCCGACGCCTACCGCATGCTGCACCAACGCATCGACATCTTCATCAACTTGCCGATGTCCTCGATCGACCGTCTGAGCCTGCAGCGCCGGCTGGACGAGATTGGTAAGCAGTTGCCGGATACCGCATAACCACACCCGCACGCTTACTTTCCGTAGTACAAATTAGGCAACCACAGCGCGATCTGCGGAAAAATCATGACCAGCGCCAGTCCCAGACACATCACCAGCACGAACGGGATGATGGAGCGGTAGATATCCCCCAATGATACTTCTTTGGGCGCCATCGCCTTCATCAGGAACAGGTTGTAGCCGAAGGGCGGCGTCATGTAGGCAATCTGGCAGGTTATGGTGTAGAGCACGCCGTACCAGATCGGATCGAAGCCAAGAGAGATGATCAGCGGCACGTAAAGCGGGGCCACGATCACGAGCATGGCAGTGTCGTCCAGAAACGTGCCCAACAAGATGTAGGAAAGCTGCATCATGATCAGCACGCCCCACGGACTCAGCTCCCACCGCTCGATAAACAATGACTCGATCGCATGCACTGCGCCGAGTCCGTCGAACACAGCGCCGAAGCAAAGCGCCGCCAGGATGACCCACATGAACATGCAGCTCACGCTGAGGGACTTGCGCATCGTGTCTTCCATAACCTGCCAGGTGAGGCGCCGCTTCACCAGCGCGGCAACGGTTGCGGCGGCGGCGCCAACGGCGGAGCTCTCCACCAGACTGGTTATCCCCATCAGGAACAGGCCGGTCACGGAGAGAATGATGGCAAGCGGCAGTATCCCGGCGCCGAGCAGCCGGAACTTTTTTCCCCAACTGATGGCGCGTTCCTGCTCGGGTAGCGGCGGTCCGAGCTCGGGCTGAAGCTTGCACCGGATCACGATGTAGGCCATGAACAGTCCCGCCAGCATGAGGCCCGGGAAAACGCCTGCCAGCCACAATTGCCCGACCGGTTGTCTCGCAATCATTCCGTAGAGCACGAGTACGACACTGGGCGGGATCATTATCCCCAGCGAGCTGCCGGCCTGGATTACGCCGGTCACCATGCGTTTGTCATAGGCGCGCTTGAGCATTTCAGGTAGCGCAATAGTCGCGCCGATCGCCATGCCCGCAACGCTTAGCCCGTTCATGGCCGATATCGCGACCATTAGACCGATCGTACCCAGCGCCAGGCCGCCGTTGAGCGGGCCGAACCAGACATGAAACGCGCGGTAAAGGTCGCCCGCGATGCCCGCCTCGGACAACATATAGCCCATAAAAATAAACAACGGCAGGGTCAGCAACGGATACCAGTTCAGCAGCACGAAGCTGGCGTTGAACGGCATCTCGTAGCCGCCCGTTCCCCACAGCAGTAGCGCGGCCGCGGTGGCGACAAAACCGATCGCGCCGAAGACGCGTTGCCCCGTCATGAGCATCAACATCATCGAGGTGAACATCAGTATGGCGATAAGCTCGTTGCTCACTTCGCCACCTCGTCTCGGGGCTCATCCAGGGGTTCGCCTCTGGCACGGGCCAGATCCTTGAAGAACATGGATGTGGCCTGCAGCAACATCAACACAATCCCGATTGTCATGATGATCTTGATCGGCGCCAGCGGTGGGCCCCAGGCGGAATAATTTTTTTGCCCGTATTCGAGCGCGTACTGCGTGCTGGAGATACCGCCGACAAGCAAAAAGATCAGATAGAAGATCAAACAAAAAGCGGTAATGGAATCGGTGAACGCGCGTTTTTTTATCGACCATCGGCCGTAGAAGATATCCACTCTGACATGCGAATCGAGAAGCATGGAATAGCCACCGCCGAGCAGGTAGTAGGCAGCCATCGTGAACTGCGCCATCTCCACTACCCAGAGCTGGGGCACGTTGGCGGCTCTGGATATTGACGAGAACAACAAAATCCCCAGCATCGCGAAAATCAGGTACATGGCGAACCTGCCGACCGAGCGACTCAGCGCGTCGACATATCGCACATAGTTTTTTACGGCATTGGGCAAGTCGATCTCTTTCTTATTGCTGTTTCAGGGCGAGGCAGGTTTGCCTCCCCCGGTCACGGCGTTGCGCCGAAACAGGGGAGGGTGCTTTGCACTTCGTAGGCGCCTGGCGTTGGCCTAGCTGTATCGGTAGGGGCGGCCCGCGTCAGCCATGGTTGCTGCGTATTCTTTGAAGATGCCGATCACCTTTGCGGTTCGTTCGCTGGTCTTGGCAACCTCGTCCCAGAATTTCTGAGCCTCGTCTTCCACTTGCTTCCACTCGTCATCGGGAATCGACGTGAGCTTCAGTTTCGTGCCTTTGGTCCGCAGATGCGCCTCGCCACCCCAATACCAATGCTGGCGGTAGTAGTGCGAGCTATCCATGCACACGCGGAACAATTCCTGCAGGTGCGCCGGCACCTTGTTCCATGAATCGGAGTTGGCGAAATACGACCCACACCAGGCGCCGGAAATGTTGTTGGTCAAAAAGTAATTGGTCACGTCGGCCCAACCGACAGTGTAGTCTTCGGTAATACCGGACCAGGCGATACCATCCAGCTCGCCGGTTTGCACGGCGACCTCGATATCCTCCCAGGGAAGGGTGACGGGGACGACGCCGAAACGCGACAGGAACTTACCGGCCGTAGGAAAAGTAAACACGCGCTTGCCTTTGAGGTCCGCGAGGTTACGAATGGGATCAACCGTATTGAAGTGACAAGGATCCCAGGCCCCGGCGCTGAGCCAGGTGACGCCTTCTATTTCCCCATAGGCTTCTTCCCAGACTTCTTTCAGACCGTATTGGTTAAACAGGACGGGCACATCCAGGCTGTAGCGGGTTGCGAAGGGGAAGTAACCGCCAAACACGGAGATATCGACAGGTGCTGCAATCGAGTCGTCGTCACTTTGCACCGCGTCGATCGTACCTTTCTGCATGGCCCTGAACAGCTCGCCCGTGGGCACCAGCTGATCGGCGAAAAACAGCTCGATCACCATCTCCCCGTTGGCGATTTTGTTGAAGGATTCAATCGATGGTTTGATGACGTGCTCGCCCAGGGCAGGGCCGGCATAGGTTTGCAGCCGCCACTTGATGGGTGTCTTCGACTGCGCGTGCACATAGGGCGCGCTTACCGCCGCCACCGCCGCCGCGGTTCCCGCTCCGGCTTGCTTGAGAAAATCGCGTTTTTTCATTCTGTTTCGCTCCGCGTGGTATTTGAACTCGCCAATGTATTATCAGCAAAATCGAAACGCAACGTGAAATTGCAGCTTGTCGAACCCACGATGTTGTCCCCGCGATTGCAGCGAATGCGCGGCTGGTGCAGGTCAATACGGAGGAGTTAGCATGTGTTTTACCACACTCCCTGAAACCGTGATCGCTCGGTAGAACAGCTTCGCGGCTGAAGGGGTGTCGCAAAAGGGTTGAATTCGATTGTAGGAACGGCTTCAGCCGCGATAGTCGAGGCCTCCTTGACGGAGTACTAGTTGGCGCCGCCTAACACTCGATCACATTCACAGCCAAGCCGCCGCGCGCGGTTTCCTTGTACTTCGTTTTCATGTCCGCGCCGGTGTCGCGCATGGTTTTGATGACTTTGTCGAGAGAGACGAAGTGTTTGCCGTCACCGCGCAAAGCCATGCGGGCGGCGTTGATGGCCTTGACCGAGGCGATCGCGTTGCGTTCGATGCAAGGGACTTGCACAAGGCCGCCGACAGGGTCACAGGTGAGACCGAGATTGTGTTCCATGCCGATTTCCGCGGCGTTTTCGATTTGTTCTGGTGTGCCGCCAAGTACTGCGGCCAGTGCGCCGGAGGCCATCGAGCAGGCTGAGCCGACTTCTCCCTGGCAGCCGACTTCGGCGCCTGAGATGGACGCGTTTTCCTTATAGAGCACACCGATGGCCGCCGCGGTAAGCAGGAATTCGACAACGCCGTTGTCCGTGGCGTTCGGGTAGTGGCGTGCGTAATAGTGCAACACGGCGGGGATGATGCCGGCGGCGCCGTTGGTGGGCGCGGTGACCACACGTCCTCCGGCCGCGTTTTCTTCGTTGACCGCGAGCGCGTAGAGGTTGACCCAGTCCATCACGATGAGCGGATCGGTCTGCGCGGCGGTTTTATCATTGAGTTTTTTGTAGAGCTCGGCGGCGCGCCGTTTGACCTTCATACCACCGGGGAGAATGCCTTCGTTGTGGCAACCGTTGTCGACGCATTGCTGCATCACGGTCCAGATCTCGAGCAGCTTGCCACGAATCTCAG
>JBPCXK010000128.1:0-3918 GCA_051008635.1 Gammaproteobacteria bacterium | reverse complement strand
GTGAAAGCGCGATTCTGTGGGCGTTGGTGCTTGCCTGCACCGCGGCGACCTTTGTCTGGCGCGCGCTCGGCGTGGCTTTCGCGGCGCGTATCGACACCGACGGCGCGGTGTTTCAATGGGTGACCTGCGTTTCTTACGCTATGGTGGCGGCGCTCGTCTCGCGTATTACGTTACTGCCTGCCGGCGCCCTGGCGGAGACGCCGTTGCTGACGCGGTTGTTGGCGATGGGCGTCGGCTTTGCCGTCTACTTTCTTTGCGGGAGATCGTTGCTACCGGCAATCATAAGTGGCGCACTTGTGCTGATCGCATTGTCGTCGTTTCCCGTTTTGGACGAGGCGCTTTCTATTCTCCCTTGAAAACCGGCTCGCGCTTCTCGAAAAACGCCTTTGCACCTTCGAGGTTGTCGCGGGTCATCGCGGTTTGCACCGTTTGCTCCCGGCGCGAATCATTCATTGCGCACTTCCACCGCCAGATCTTCGACGATGGTCGTGTTCGCCGTACGTTCGAACAACGCCGGTGCGACCTCTATTTTGCACGAGCGGCTGCCGCCGCCGAGAATCACGAACTCGCGCTTCATCACCCGCGAATCCACCCACAGTGGTAGGTCGTGCGGCAAAGCGAGCGGTGTGACACCGCCGATCTCCATGCCGGTGAGCTCGCGCGTTTCATCGGCCGAGGCAAACGACAGTCTGCGCACACCCATGCGCTTGCGAACGGTGCGGTTGACATCCAGCCGCGTCGTAGCGAGCAGCACACAGGCCACGCGTTGTTTGTCCCCTGTCTTTGCGCCGACGATGATCGTATTGGCGGAGTCGTCGAGGGCAAAGCCGTAGCGCTCGCAGAACACGGCGGTGTCCGCGAGCTCGGGATCGCATTCGAGTATTTCATACTTGACACCCAGCGCGTCGAGGAACGCTCTGACTCTGGTTTCGGTATCGATTGTCATTGCAACGTGGTCCGGTTTCATCTGTTTACATGTGAATCGACTCTGTGTTCGCGCTGAAAAATATACAGGCCACTGCCAATCACCAACGCGGCGCCGGGAATCATCCACGCACTCGGCAGATCGCCGAATACGATGAAGCCCAGAATGATTGCCCAGATCAAGCCCGTGTATTCGAATGGTGCGATAACATGTGCGGGGGCGTGGCGGTAGGCCTGCGCTAGACAATAGTGCCCAGCCGTGGCGATGAGGCCGAGTAGCATCAGTAAACCCAGACCGAACGCGGTAGGTTCAACCCACACGAACGGCATGAAAAATCCGGTAACGATCATGAACCCGGCGGCACCAAAGAAAACGATCACGTCGCTTGTCTCCGTTGAGGAAAGATGCCGGGTCTGGATGGTCCACAACGCGTAGCACACCGCGAAGATCATGACTGCGCCGACGCCCAGCGTGTCGAGCGGGCCGCCGCCGGGTTGCATGATGATCAGCACGCCCGCGAAACCGGCAAAGATCGCAAGCCAACGCCGCCAGCGCACAGTCTCGCCCAGCAACAAGCCGGAGAACAACGTAATGAACAAGGGGGCGGTCATGCCGAGCGCCATGGTCTCGGCCAGCGGCATTCTCGACAACGCGAAGAAGAAGCCCAGAAAGCCGAAGAAATGAAACACCAGTCGCAGCAAGTGACCGCCCGGCCGTTTCGTCTTGAGCGCGGCGAGATTTCCCTTCGCATGCAGTAGCGCAAAGGCCGGTACGATCATGAACACGCTGCGAATGAACATGATTTGCAGCAGGGGATAATCGCGTACCAGCCATTTGATGATCGCATCCTGCCCGGTGAGAATGAACACTGCCATGAGCACAAAGGCGATGCCTGCGCGCGGGTGGTTCAGCAGTCGGGCAGAGGTGGTTGCGGAAACCAACTGATGTGTCTTGGGGATAATGGATGAATCAAGCGATGGTAGACGGGTAAGGCTTTCTTGTCTTTACAACTTCTGGTGGGAGCGGGGCGGGGACGACATCTCCCACGGTCCGTTCCTAATGGTCGGAAGCGGCTTTGACGTCCCTCCCACCCCGGCACCTGTATCTTCGCAATTATCAGGCCGATACCATACAATCTGCGTTGCCCGGCCCTGTGCCCGCTCAACGGCGGACTTTCCCACCCCTTGCCCACCGCTCCGCCAGCGTTAGAGGCGCGCGGGCCGTGGACAAGGCGTGGAAACTCTGTGATGGTCGGACGCCGGTAACATACAAGCGGCCTCAGAGCGTGTCGTTAAACTCCATTGCAGACGTAGTTTGGCCAACGGGCACGCCCTGAGATACAACTGCAAGTTGGGCTTCGCTTTCGCTCAGCGCCAAGCTACGAGTGCCGTCGTGGGATTTTGCGACACCCTTTGAAGCCGCGCCCACAAGATCGGCTTCCATATCACCAATGCCCGATCATGATGCCGAGCTTTTCGTCCCGTTCCGGTCCCATCCCAAGCAAAAAATCAACAGGCATTTCCGTGCGTGTACGCCGTCGGCGAAACCACGTAAACAGCTCATCGTGCAACTCGCGGCGCACGGACTCGTAAGCTGCGTCTTCGCCCAGGTCATGGAACTCGTGCGGATCGTTGCTGAGGTCATAGAGCTGCGGCTGGAACCGTTCATGCAGAACGTATTTCCACTCCTGAGTGCGAATCATGTGGGCGCGGCAGTCGTAGGGATGCAGGTTCAGCAGCGTACGCGGGCCGCGATCGCTGAAGTCGATTTCGCTGATCGCATACTCGCGCCGCTCTCGAACCGATGCTGGTTCCCGAACCTGCGGCAATAACGATCGTCCCTCCATGCGCTGTTCGCATATGCGTCCGCCCGCAAACTCAACCAGTGTCGGCACGATGTCTACAGCTTCGACGAAGTCATCGTTGACGTTGCCGCGAGTAGCTTCGGCAGCCTCGCCCGGGTCACAAACGATGAGCGGAATTTTCGCCGACGGTTCATGAAACAAATCCTTTTCGCCCAGCCAGTGATCGCCAAGATAGTCGCCATGATCGGCGGTGAACACGATCATCGCCGTCTGCGTAAGCCCTTTTGATTCCAGGCAATCGAGCAGACGTCCGATGTGGTCGTCTATTTGTTTGATCAACCCCATATACACCGGGATCACGCGCTCGCGCACTTCGTCGCGTGCGAAGTTCCGGCTGTAATCCTGTTGCGCAAAGGCGGCGTACACCGGGTGAGCGTCACGGCGTTCATCCTCATGTTTGACGGCGGGTATCACATGCTCGGATGAATACGTGGCGTGATACGGCGCAGGCGCGAGATACGGCCAGTGCGGTTTGATATAGCTGACATGCAGGCACCACCGATCGTCGTCATCGACGTTGTCGAGGAACTCGATGGCGCGATTGGTCGTGAACGCGGTCTCCGAGTGTTCCTCTGCGACCAGGGCCGGATATGCGGCGTTGCGCATCTCCCATCCGCTGACGCGGCGACCGTTTTCGTCGTGGGCGCTGTTGGCATAGTCCTCCCACGGATTCGCACCCTGGTAGCCGACTGTGCGCAGGTAATCGTTGTAACCCAGTTTCGTCGGCCGGATCGGATCCGGATAAAGACCACTGTGGTGTTCGTAAGTCTCGAACCCTCCCTGACTGATGTGGCGGCCTATGTCTGAAGTCTCATCCATGCCCAGTCGCGACAGGGCGTCCCTGTTCGGTGATGCTTCCGACTTACCGACCAGGATGGTGCGCATGCCCAGCACGCCGAGGTAGTCGCCAAGCGTCAGCTCGCCGATTTTGAGCGGATCCTCGTTGGCCATGGCGCCGTGTGATGACATGTAACGGCCGGTATAGAAACTCGCGCGAGAAGGGCCGCACAGAGGCGCCTGACAATAAGCGCGCGAGAAGCGCACGCCCTTGGCGGCGATGCGATCGATATTTGGCGTCCTTATGTGCGGGTGCCCGTAACAGGACAGATAGTTCCAGCGGAGCTGGTCG
>JBPCXK010000127.1:0-3616 GCA_051008635.1 Gammaproteobacteria bacterium | reverse complement strand
TCGTGTCGAGCAGCAGGCTCATCGCGGTGAACGCAAACGGACCATACGCTTCGTGTGGGTGGGAGTAGTCCTGCGCCGTGTATTGGGCCGTAAAAAATTCGCCGCCAGGCAATTTCTCCACGGGCGCCCCCTCACGGAAGGCGATAACGCCTTCAGCCAAATCACCAACGCCCTCGATGAACGCCTCCGACACGATGCCCGCTACCTGCGCGGGCGCCCAGTCGACGCCCAGCAGGATCAAACCGAGGTAGGTGGCAAGGCCCGTGAACGCGCCCATGGTAACCACATCGCCGTGGGAGAAGATGATCATGTCCATGACGCCGAAAAACAGCGTGAATCCCACCGCTACCAGCGCGTACATCATTCCGAGCATGAGGCCGTTGAGCAGGTATTGAACCAGCAGACTCGCGTCCATCAATGACTGACCGGGGCCGATTTCAGATAGCAGACGCAGACCCGCCGCCGGCTGAGACAGCGGCCGCCGGGCAGCGAAAGTGTAGTGCTATTGACCTTTGAGCTTGCGCTTGCCGGCAGCGTACTCGCTGTCTTCCCACAGCACCCATTCGCCATCCTGAATGACGTAACGGGTGATCAACGCGACTGAATTCTGCCCATGATCGTCGAAGCTTACTTCGCCGACGATCGAGTCATAGCCGTTGGTCCGATTGAGCGCGTCACGGACTTTCTTGCGGTCGGGGCCCACTTGCTCAATCGTGTCGAGCAGCAGGCTCATCGCGGTGAACGCAAACGGACCATACGCTTCGTGTGGGTGGGAGTAGTCCTGCGCCGTGTATTGGGCGGCAAAAAATTCGCCGCCAGGCAATTTCTCCACAGGCGCCCCCTCACGGAAGGCGATAACTCCTTCAGCCAAATCACCAACGCCTTCGATGAACGCCTCCGACACGATGCCCGAAGTCCCCTCGAATTGTGCGTTCACTCCCAGCTTTTCCATCTGTGAGCGAATACGAACGCCAAGATCGGTCAAGCCGCCGAAGTAGAGGACCTGCGGGTTCAGGGATTTGATCTTCGTCAACTCGGCGGTGAAGTCCTGCTGAGTAGAGGTGACGCCGAATGTACCGAGAATTTCGCCACCGTTCTCCTTCAAGTACTGGCTGAAATACTCGTTGTGGCCTTTGCCGTAATCTGTAGTGTCGTGGATGACGGCCCAGGTCTTGTAGCCCAGGCCGGTCATGAATTTGGCGGCCGTTTCGTTCTGGTTGATCATCGTTCCGTTGACGCGGTGCACTTCCGCGTAATCGTTCCCGTACGTGATATCCGGCAAGACCGCCCCCCATACGATCACGGGCAGGCCGAACTTGTGGTAAGTGTCTACTGTCGCGATGGCCACGGCCGAGCAGTAGTGAGTAACGGCCCCGACAACGTTCTTGTCGGCGGCCATCTTGGTGGCGACCTGCACGCCGATGTTGGGCTTGCATTGATCGTCCAGCACGGTGAGCTCGTATTGGTACTTTGCGTCTGCGTCTTCATTGCGCAATTTGACCGCCAGATCCGCTGAATTGCGGCCGCCCAGTCCGTTGGAGGAAACACCGCCGGTCAGCGGGGCGATGAAGCCGACGTGCACCGTGTCCTTGGCGCTGGCCGCGGTGCCCCCCAGAACGAAAAGCGAGGTGATGATCAGGGTGTATGTGTGCCTTAGACTTTTTTTCATGATCTCCTCCTTAGGGCTCTGCCAGAAATAACTTCACATTTCTTAGGCCTATCCATCCCGCGTGGCGGCGTTGCTTCGGCAGTTAAATAGCCGGCTATTCGCCTGCCTCGCGCCTTGCCACACGGGCGTCTAGACCTAAGAAATGCAAACTTATTTCTGGCAGAACCCTTATTAGCGTTACGGTCGCGATCAGTAAGCTCGCGTATCCTAGTGTAGCTCATCACCGCAGTTTTGACGCTACTGCGCTGCCTGGTCCGAACGCTCCGCCTGTCTGCGACCCCGGAGGCGAGGTCAGACGGCTGAAACGCGAGGTCCCGGCGTCGTAAGCTCGCCCGGTGCTCCGTTTGCGAGCCGCACGGGCGGGCGCCTGGACGTAGATAAATGTAAACTCATTTTCGCGCAAACCCTCGAGGGCAGCCCGCCGCAACCATACGCGCGCAAATCTGTGTCGATGACAGCCTGCCTGACAGAACAAGCAAAAGCGTTTAGCAACCGCATCGTCATTGTGGGTTACGGCACAATCGGTCAGTGTTGTCTGCCGATGTTGCTGGGTGAGCTCGGCTTTGCCCACGATCGCTATACCGTGATCGACGGCGAAGAGCGGGCGTTCGCGTATCGCGGCACTGCGATACGCTACGTCGTGCAGCACCTGGAGCCTGACAGCCTGGACGAGGCGCTGAGAGCGTACTTGCAGCCGGGCGACATACTGGTGAATGTGTCCATCAGTGTCGATTCGGTAGAGGTTGCCGACTGGTGCCAGCGTCACGATGTGCTCTACGTCGACTCCTCGATCGAACCCTGGGTGGACGATGCCTGGGATGAATCGCTGCCGCCCGCCGCGCGCACCGAATACGCCTATCATCAAGCCGCGCGTAACCACGCCGCTGCGAACTGGCGGCGTAAGGGGCCGACGGCTGTATTTTCACACGGCGCGAACCCGGGGCTGGTGAATCATTTCGTCAAGGCTGCGCTGCTGGATGTTGCAGCCGCGGTGAGTATGGATGTGCGCACGCCGGGATGCCGGGAAGAGTGGGCGCGACTGGCGCAAGCGACGCAAACTCGCGTCATCCACATCAGCGAACGCGACACACAGATTTCAACACAACCCAAACGGGCAGGGGAGTTCGTCAACACCTGGAGTATTCCGGGCTTTGTCGAAGAAGCATCGATGCCCGTCGAAATCGGTTGGGGAACGCACGAGAAAACATTGCCGCCAGGCGCAAGTCACCATGCCAGCGGTCCGCGTAACGCCATCTATGTTCCGCGCGCGGCGGCCGCCTGCCAGTTGCGCAGCTGGGTGCCGCTGGGCGGACCGATCCTCGGTCTCGCATTGCCCCACAGCGAAGCGATCACGCTAAGTGAGTATCTGACCGTGCGCGAGGGCGATGTCGTTCGTTATCGACCTACTGTTGCGTTTGCCTATCTGCCGTGCGACGCCGCGCTTGCGAGTCTGCACGAAGCAATGATGCGTGACTGGCGCTTGCAGCGAGACTGGCGAGTGCTCAATGAAGATATCGCCGACGGCCGTGACGAGCTTGGCGTGCTGCTATTCGGTCACGAGCTGGGCGGTTGGTGGTACGGCTCGCAGCTGGACGTGCACGAAGCGCGCAAGCTGGTCCCCGGTAACAACCCTACGGCGATTCAAGTGGCGGCTGGAGTCGTGGCGGCAGCGTGTTGGGCGATGGTGAATCCGAAGGAAGGCTACTGCGAGGTCGAAGAGCTACCGCATGACCGGGTTCTTGAAGTTGCCACACCGTACCTCGGCCCGATGGTCAGCCGGTCGACTGATTGGACACCGCTCAAACACCGCCGCCCCCTGTTCGACGAGCCGTGGCTGGATCACGACGATCCATGGCAGTTCGGTAACTTCTTTGTTGGTTAAACGCAGAGGCGCAATTGCAGTCGTAGGTTGGTGCTGAGCGCAGCGAAGCCCAACGGGCATATCAC
>JBPCXK010000126.1:0-3042 GCA_051008635.1 Gammaproteobacteria bacterium | reverse complement strand
GTGGGGATGTTCGCCGGGACGATCCGCCACTCGGGGGAAGTGAACGCGAACGCGATCGGCACGGACGACAATGGCAACGTCCAGCTACGGGCAGCGGATAACGCTACGGTCCGGCCCGCCGGAGCGGGCATGCAGTTCGCCGGCGAGGTGGTGTCCGTGGATGCACCAGTAAATGTCCCCGGCAATGTACTCGTGCGGGCGGACGACCTGACCATTGCCGCTGGAGTCACGGTCGACTCCGGAAACAATGTGCAGTTGCAGAATTTTTCCCCGGGCGTGGGTGTTGCGGTCAGCGATGCGCCCGTGGAGGGTTCGCTCAACATCACAACCGCCGAGTTGGACGTTATGACAGCCGCGAGTGAGATTCAGATCCAGAGCACGGGCGGTGGCGCGGTCGAGGTGCTCACGCCGGTCAGTTCGGCCAACATCAATGCAGCGGGGCTCAGCCTGAGCTCGTCGGCCGATGTCAACGTCGCCGCCAACATCGATTTCGCCGGCCAGAACGAAAATCTGACGCTGAGCAGCGTGGGCACCAGCCAGGTGCAAGCGACCGGTGCGACCGCGGTCAACGTCACCGCCGGCAACATCACCGTCAACGGGGGTGGCCTACGCGTCGCCGGCCCCGGCTCCGCTGCGACGATGACCGGTGTAAACGGAGTCAATGTCGACACTAACGGCGGCTCGGTCGAGATAACAGCCGGAGCCGGGATTGCGGACTTGCGTTCTCAGATGAATCTTCAGGTCACCACCGACGGCGGTCGGGTTGCGGTGCAGGGTGGCACGGGCGCAGGTGCACGGGCGAGGCTCGCCGGCGACGCTGGCGTTACGGTCAACGCGGGTAGCGGCCAGATCCAGCTCAATGCGGGCACCGGTGGCAACGCGGACGCGATTATTGAAGCGAATCTCGGACAGGGCACGGTGAGCTTAACGACCAATGATTGTGTGAATTGTGCCGCCTTTGAGGCGGGTTTCGAGCCGGGTGAGGCCCCGACTGCGGATAATGGGGTGTTCGCGCAGACTGTGAGGGTCGCGACCGCCCCAACCCTGCCGGCCCCCGGGGAGCCGGCGGGAAATCAACAGGGCACCGCGCTGGCCAGCAGTCTGCTGGCGTCCCTGCGTGGGCAGACGCCTGATCCCGAGGCCGTCCTGGAGCTGGTGGAGATCATCGACGAGGTAGCCGAATGCAAGTAAGCCCCGGCATTTTTGCCGGCCTGAGCGCAGCACTGCTGACCGTCACGTTGGTGCTGATGCCTGCAGGCGAGAGCCGCGCGCAGAGCGATCCTGTCGGCGCGACTCAATTCGCGCGCGGCGTAGTGACGGCGCAGACGCCGGGCGCCGAGCCGCGCATCGTCGGCAGGGGAACACCCCTGTTCCAGGGCGATGTCATGAATTCGGGCAACAAGAGTTTTGCGGTGATCGCCTTTCGCGACGGCACGCGCATGACCCTGCGGCCCAACACCAGCTTTGCCGTCGAGAGTTATCGCGCCACCCGCGACAGTGCGGGTAGCGGTATCCTGCGTTTGTTCAAGGGTGGGTTGCGCGCGCTCACGGGTTTCATCAGTAAACAAAACCCCAATGCACTGCAGATTCGCACTCCGGTCAGCACTATCGGCATTCGCGGGACGCAATTCGACGTGCGCTTGTGTGAGGCCACCGACTGTGTAGAGGAGACGGCGAGGTTGGCAGCCGCGCAACCGTCCAGGGCCGCTGCCAACGCGGTGGGGCGCGTGGTTTTTCAGCGTGGGAGGCTCGAGGCCACCAGCAAGGCTGGTAGCGCCCGGCCGATGACTGTGAATGGCGTGATATTCGAAGGTGATACCTTACGCACTGCGCCTCGCAGCGCAGCTGTATTGGTGTTTCGTGATCAAAGTCGTACCACGCTGTTGGGCAACACCGAGTTTCGCGTGGAACAAGCCCAGTATGATGAGGCGGGTACGGGCAAAAACCTTATGGCGATGCGTTTGATCAAAGGCGGGCTGCGGGCCTTGACAGGTCTGGTCGCGCAACTCACACCCGCCGCATACCGCGTAAACACCCCGGTTGCGACGATCGGCGTACGGGGCACCGGTTTCGACTTGCTGTGTGTGGGCGAGTGCGTTGCCAGCGACGAGAATGCCTCGCTGACGCCGCGGTGGTCGCAGCCTGTACAGCAGCTCGTGTCGTGGCTGATCGATCCCGCGCGCGCCCAACGTGTTCCCGCGGATGGAATGTACGCGTCGGTCTGGCAGGGCAACATCGAGTTGCAGGTCCAGCCGCGCCCCGTGTTGCTCACCCAGGGCAGGACAGCGTTTCTGGTGGATGAGCGGACACAGCCGATCCTCTTCAACAAGACCCCACGCATCATTCGACGGATCAAGGCCCCCCGCCCGGACCGGCTGCGCGTGAGCATGGAGAGTCTATTCGGTACCCAGACCATCACCGCTGGACCCGTGCCGGCGGGCCTGTACGTGAATGTTGAAAGCGGGATTGTCAGCCTGGCCCCGGCAGGCGGCGCGGCCTTCGACGTTACCCCCGGGCGTGCCGCCTATCAGGCCGACGCCGGCAGTCCGCCACAGACGCTGGCTCAAGCACCGGCGTTCATGACCGGAGATGTCTTCCCCCGGCCCAACGAGCTGAATGAACGCCTGCAGGAGTTCCTCGAGGTGTTCGGACGCGATCAGGAAGAGGCGGGCGAGCCTTTGGAATGTAAAATTTAGCAACAGGTCTTTATAATCCATGTCCATGGGCACTCTAGGGACAGCCGCATGGACACCGCGACCTCAAGATTTGTAAAGCAACTTTTCACTGGCGTCATGCTCGCCGGCATGACGGCCGGTAATCCCCTCGCCAACCCCAGCGGCGCTCAGGTCGTTCATGGGGGCGTGAGCATCAGCAATCCGTCAGCGACCGAGCTGAACATCACCAACACCCCCGGGGCGATAATCAACTGGGAGCAATTTGGGATTGGTCCGGGCGAGCTGACACGCTTTATCCAGGAGAACGCGGCCAGCGCGGTGCTGAACCGGGTGGTGGGCACGCAGGGCACGGAGCTGCTGGGGAGCC
>JBPCXK010000125.1:0-5154 GCA_051008635.1 Gammaproteobacteria bacterium | reverse complement strand
GTATGCGGATGTGTGCTCAGGAATTCCGGCGCATATGCGGGCGATTCTCCGTGCGTCTCGAGGAAGACCTCTAACAGCGCTACTGCGCCCGCGCCATGCCCGTACAGATCGATCAGGCTCTCCAGCGCGGTCTTGTCCGACTCGCTCTCCTGACCGCGCGAAAACGACAGCGCGGTGAGCATGCTGGCATCGCCGATCAGGCGTTCGCCTGTGCTGCTGCCTGAAAAGCCCGCCACGGCCGAGAGGGCGATACCGGTTGTTAGCGCCCGACCCATTGCGACGACCGGGTGTCGGTGCTTGATGTGCGCAATTTCATGCGCCATCACCATCGCGAGAGCATCCTCGCTGCCGAGTTTTTCGATCAGTCCCCGATAGAAGAACACATTGCCGCCCAGCGTGGCGAATGCGTTCACAACATCCTCATCCTTGTAGTGGACGGTAATGACCATGTCCCCGGGCAGATCCTGGGTAGCGGCTATCCGGTCCGCAAGGTCTTGCAGATACTCGCGTGTCGGTGAAGGCTCCGGGTGGAGCGACGGGAAGCGCTCGACCAGCTCGCGTTCGTAGGAGAAGGGAATGAGTGTTGCGAGGTATCCGGCAGTGACGCTGATCGTACCCACCAGCACCGCGGCGGCGATCGCAACGATACCGAGCAGCCACGCGAGCTCCTTGAGTGGATGTTCTTTGCTGACATTGATCCCTTCAGGTATTCGGGGGTTTTCGAGTTTCATACGGATCGCCGCGATTTTACGGCAGTACCGTAAGCATACACCTCGATGGAACCGATCGACCCTCGATTGCCCTTGGAGATAGACGCGGTCTCCAGCTTGACGTTGAATATCATATTGGCGCCGAACTCCGCCGCCTGTTTCTTCATCCTGAGAATTGCTTCCCGACGGCCGCGATCGACCAACGTCTCGTACGACTTCATCCGCCCGCCCACCAATGCGCGCAAACCGGAAACAAACCGTTTGAAGTAGTCGACCGATACCACGACGTTGCCGCCGACCAGGCGCGATGAGGAAATATCAAAGGATTCAGGCGGTGTCTTTGCCGAAAAAACCAGCAGGTTCGCTGATTCTGCCTCTCGCTTCATGATTGAGCGATAGTGCTTGCGTTCGGCGTACTGACCAAAACCGTATCCGACCACCAGCAGCAGCGCGATGAAGATGTAGTCGATAAATGAAACGAACGACACCGGACTTATCCCTCGAGCACCACGGCAGTGCCGTAGGCGAACAACTCAGCGGCGCCGGCTGTTACCGACGACGTGGCGTAACGCACATTCACCACGGCGTTGGCGCCCACCGATTCCGCCTGCTCGATCATGCGACGCGTCGCTTCTTCTCTGGCTTCCTGCATCAGCTCGGTATACGCCTTGAGCTCGCCACCAACGATATTCTTGAGGCCGGCGAATATATCTTTGCCCACGTGCTTGGCTCTCACCGTGCTTCCTTGCACGAGGCCAAGATGTGCGGTGATCCGCTTACCGGGTACGATTTCGAGATTGCTCATCAACATGGTGCAGCTCCTGTGGTCGGAGTTGCAGAGCGTAACGCGATGCACACGGTTGTGCGAGCGCCAGCAGGGTCCCACCTCCCAGAGCGGGGCTTAGGGCCGGATACAGTAGCTGTCCACGAAAAGGCGTTGCCACCTGCGTGAAACAGCGCGGGTATCGGCTTGGGCTTGTGCGTTTGCAGGAGGAGGCTATTCGCAGAAACTGCTTCAGACGAGCAATGGCTTACTCCAGGAAGCGCTCTGCCAAGGCGTGCTCAGGCAGCCAGCAACTGTCGCGTTTGCCGAACATCCGGTAGCGGCGCTTGCCGATCCAGTCATAAACTGCGTCCCGTAACGGGCGGGGGATCGCGAGCAGCACCGACAACAGCGGCCACAGACCATCCAGCTGCTTCACAGTCAAAAGCGCCGCTGTTGATTTGCGATGCACCTCGCCCCCGACAACGAGGACCATGGACTCCAGGCGGTCGTTGCGGCGCAATTCCTCGCCGAGCATGTTTTCGGCCACAAGCGACTGCAACGAAGCGAAGCGGAAGCGTTTACGCGAATCGCGTTTGATCACGAAGCGCACGCTGGCCGTGCACAGGTTGCAGATGCCGTCGAACAGTATGACTGCGTGTTCTGGCTCAGCAACGGATGTCACGCCGGCGTCTCTTATCGGGCGGCCGTTCGAACGGCTGTTCTAACGGCAAAATCCAGTCCGCGTGGCGCAGGCTGCGCTTGACCCGCGCCAGGTCGCGGTTGGGGTCAATCAGCACGGCTCCGGGTCTGCCGTTGAGTGAAACGCAGACCTCCGCGCGTATTTCCACTCCCTTGATGTGTCGCTCTTCCTCCCAGACCCGGGCCAGGTGGTGAGCGAACTGGAGGATCATGTCGGGTCGGGTAACGACTTTGCGTGCCTGGTGACGAACGAGGAACGTCCTGGGGCTGACTTCCCATTCCTGGCCGCTTGCCGGATCGCGCACATGGAATTTGGCCCACCCTTTCTTGTCACGCAGCTTCATCTGCCAGGCGAAGCGGTGCCCTTCTTCGGTCCAGCTCGGGCTTCCCGGATAGAGCAGGTGGCGCAGCGGAACCACGATCTGCAACGCCGACCACACTACGATAAAGCCGAGCAACACGATCTTAGTGCCTGCGGAAGGTGGGGTGTGGCCTTTTGGCGCGCTCGTGTTAGCCATTGGTGGCCTCCGTCTTGGTCGCCGGCGCGCCGCCGGCCCACCGGCGGCAATGGCTCGCCAACTGGCGCGGCCAGTCTGGATCGAAGAACAACATCGTCGCGGCTATGGCGAGCCAGGGGAAGATGCCGATCCGGAAGAAGAAATGATTCGTGACGTGAAAGACGAAATAGACGGCCACGACATAGATGCGCGTGCGCCGGAACAACAGCAGCGGCGCCCCGACGATATGCAGCACGATCACGCTGTAGGCGATGAGCGCTACGAACCAGTCTTCGGTGAAGAGCGGGCCGATGAGCGGGAAATCCGCGCGTCGGGCCATCCACATGCCCATGGGCTCGAGGCGCAGCCAGTCCGGGTTGATCTTGACCACGCCGGCAAAGATGTAGAGCAGCTCGAACTGGAGACGGAACAGCCAGATCGACCACGTTGGTACTGTCGCGTTCTGCGGCCGGCCGGCTAATGCGGCGTCAACGGAATACGCGCGCTGCGCCGGTACCACAACTATCAGGAATGCGATCAGGATCACCAGGACGAAGTGGTTGAGATAGCGCGCCTGGTCGAGCAGGAAGACATACGTGAAAGCAAAAAGGAACACGATCGCCGCCAGGCGATAGAACGCACCGAGGGTGATCAGCAGCGCGAGTATCGCGATAAGGGCGAAATGCCAATACATACCGCTACCCGCCCAGGGCCCGATCCACTCGAAACCATAATAATGAAAAAAAAACTCAGGCCGAATGTAGTACCGATCGATCCAGCCATTGGACCAAAAGCGGTAAACCTCCACCATCATGATGATGCCGAAGCACACCCGGAAGAAGACCAGCGACGTTGCGTCAACAGGAGTGAACAGACGGTCGACGATGCGCTCATCAGCCGAGCGAATGGCGGCAAGCCGCGATGATTGCTGTCTAAGGCTGTTGGTCCACATATTCGCTACGAAAAAATGCTGGCCTGCATGTTGCACCAAGCGAGCTGGCAGTTAAGCTCACACAACAACACAACCGCAAAAGGAACTCCGTAGACACTTGACCGGGTTGCCCGATGATGCGGCCGCACCATGACCAGCATTAACGATACCGGGGGGCGACTATGGATACCCGCTCCGATTTATCCTATTCGACAAGAGTTCCGTGGCGCCAGCCACTCACTCGCATTATAACGAGTGCAGAAAGCTCGCGTGTGAGATACTGAGGGAGGTCCCAGACCCCTTGGTCTTCACCAGCGATGAAGCACACGATCACTGGCCAGTGCCACTGTGGCAACGTGTCTTTCGAGTTGTCGACGAGCGTTCCCGTATCAGGGATTGAAGCGCGTGCGTGCGATTGTAGTTTCTGCCGGGTTCATGGCGCACAGAACTGGACCGACGCAAACGGCAGCGCCACCATTCGCGTCAAAGACAGCAATCAGCTGCAGCGGTATCTGTTTGCGCTGAGAACCGCGGAGTTTCTTATCTGCACAACTTGCGGGGCCTATGCCGGCGCCGTGTTCTCGGATTCGGAAGGCACGTGGTCAACCGTCAATCTGAGGCTTACCGGTCTGTCTGGAATAACAGAGCGTACGGCGAGCTTTGGCGGCGAGCAGACGAGCGAGCGGATAGCCAGACGCAAGCGCCTGTGGACGCCGACGAAGCTGGTTGGCGTGTGAGCAAGCCAGGTAGCCCATACACAGGCGAAGGCTGGCCCGAAGGGCGAAAGGCAGGAAGTAATCCTGGCGTAACATGCGGGCTGGTGAGACAAATATGGTCTCGCAAGGCCGTACGAAGAACGAAATAGGCCCAAGGCGTTTGCCTCGGGCCTATTGCTTATGACGGGTTTATCGCTCCAGTCGGAGTCCAGGTTGGATCAGAAGCTCAGTCGTCGTCGTCGCCATCATCATCGTCGCCATCATCATCGTCGTCATCGCCACTGGTATTCGCCGTGTCGAACATGGCCGACTCAGAACTGACCTCCCCGGAAGTGAACAGGATTTCAGCCCGAACGGTGTGGGCGCCATTAGCCAGCGTGCGCGTGTCAAGCGGCCTAGGCACTCCACCAGCTGCCCCTCGCAGGTCGTAGGGTGCAGCAAATTCAGTACGAACGAGTGATCCATCCAGGAAGAAATCGACCTGGCTGATATCCTGGTCCGGCATTACCGGCGACAAAAACACAGACACGTTCCCCGACAATGTTGTGCCTTTCAAGGGCGTCATGTTCGATCGGTCACTCGACGTGCTGACAGACAGATTCAGGATGTTGTCGTTTAGAAACTCACCCATCGCGTGAGAAATCTGCTGAATGGACGCTGTCTGCGAGATGGTCTGTGGACTGAAATCAGGGACGGCGCCCTGGGGGGGGTTATTGTTAGTAATGCCAAAGTGGTTGGCGCCTTGTATGGCGATAAGCGATCGCGGGCCATCCAAAACACCAAAATTCGCATCACCTTCATCGGGCGTGCTAACGCCATCGCGCGAGCCCTGCAC
>JBPCXK010000124.1:0-7973 GCA_051008635.1 Gammaproteobacteria bacterium | reverse complement strand
GGGTTTGTGGCACCGTTGATCGCCAAGCGGCCACGGGCTTACCTGAACACGGGTGTGCAGTCGATAGAATTGTGAGTTGTGGTGAGCCCGTGCGCCGCTAACAGCGTAGCGGAATGCTGCGCAGGTTCCACCACACGCGCCGGAACAATTCGGCATTGGGATAGCTGTCGGAAAATGCGATCCAGACCTTGCGCACGCTGAGGCGGATTAGGGCACCGACTTTCAACAGCTTTAGGCGAATCGTGTCGCATTGCGCATTGGCCAGATCGCTATGGGCTAACCCCAAACGCCGCAGGGCATGCATCAATACGTAAGCGAACGAGGAGAAGTACAAGCGCAACTGATTAGCCCGCATCTCGTGGCTGAGCCTGCTCGATGTGTTGAAAGAGGCCGAGTTTCGTATCGGCTTTACCGACGAATTCCGCTCCGCTTCGACACGAGAGATGATCGACCGCCGTGCTTTGCAACAGCGATTTCTGCTGTGTCTGTTCGGGTTAGGCACCAACGCGGGACTCAAGGCGATGAGCGCGGGTGGCAACGGTGTCAGCTACGCTGATCTTCTTTACTTACGTGCGTCGTAAGTTCATTGACAGAGAGCCCGTGCGCGGCGCCATTGCCCGTGTTATCAATGCTGTCCTGAAGTCACGCCTCGTCGAGATCTGGGGGCGCGGCCATGAGAGTGATACTCCGCCCGACCGTGGTGAGCGAGACCAGATCGCTTATACCGTCGCCATTGATATCGCCACTCACCGTCTGGCCAGTATCGGGGGCAGCCCTGACCGCGCTGTAGCGCAATGCTTCGAACGTGGGCTGATGCGAAGTTGATTGCCACGTGAAAGTCGTGGCCGGTTTGCACAGGCGCTGCCCATCGCACTCGGTAATGTTGGCGAGTTGAGAGGGTGCTCCTGCGGCGCGGTTGTTGTATCTAAGCTGATATTGCTTGACCAGCTTGTGATTCGTGTACGTTGAAACGCCGATCAGCCGGCGGGTCGATCGAAAGGCTGAGCCACCGACGTGGCGGACTGCATTATCCTCACGTCCCTCATACTGAAATGTGATCGAGGCATTGCCGCCGGCGTAGCTGATGAGGCTGGGAAACTTTTCTCCTGGACTGTAGGGGATGTTGCTGTAGTCCACCGTAAACTCGTTATTCACCGCATCGGATACCTTGTCTACGAGCCATGCGAGCGCTGCCCCGTTGCCGGCTGCAACGCGTGTGCCGGTGGTCTGGCCATACCACATCGTCTCGCCTGACTTGGTCTCCACTGTGAAGTAGGCTGGCGCGCCACCTACATTGCCGTACGAGCGCACGCGGCTGAAGGTGTCGATCTCGGTGCGGTACTCCGCGCCGTGCCCACCATAGGCGCCGCTGACGACCACCAGTCTTTGCCCGTCAAGGCAATAGCGGTCGTTGCTATCGAAGTCGACACCGTCCTTGAAGCCGTCCTGCGCGACTGTGGCGGGACAGCGGTGAATGGATGACAGGCCACCGAGACGCCAACCCACACCCAGCAGGCTATTCTGGTCCTGGCTGTTGTGGTTGAACGAGAGTTTCGGCGCCAGTCCAGCAATACCCGGTGGTACTTCGATCGGGATGCTGTACGTTGCACCGCCGGATGGTGCAACTCCAAAGCTTCCGCGAATCGAACCCACGAGCCCGGTGCCGACAGCTTGGGTCACCGCAGCAACACTAACTCCCTCGCTGTCGCCGTGCGCGTTGCCGGATTTGATGGAGAGCTCGTCGCCGTTGGTTGCGGATATCACTGCAGTGAACGCGCCATTGCTATCCGCCACGGTTGTTATCGACACTCCCGTAGTGGAGCTCGTTATTGTCACCACGCTATCGGGCTCCACGCTCCCCTCGGCGCCTGTCACATTGATCCTGCCGTTACCGAGATCGGTTTGCGTGATCAACGCACGGTCCGGTGGCATCGGCGGTAGAGCCACCACCTCGATCGTGATGGTCTCGCTGCTGGATTGCTGCCCGTCGCTTGCGGTGAAAGTGATATCGATGCTGCTGCCAGCATCGCTGGATGTCGTCTGCCAGCTGAAGCTCGCCGTACCATCATTCAGATCGGCGAACGTCGCGGCCGCGGGTATACCGTTGGCGCTCAGGGACGGGATCGTCCCGTCAGGATCATTCGCCGATAGTGTGAACTCCACTGTCTCGCCAGCATTCACACTATGGTTCCCAATGGCTGCGAGCACCGGCGCGGCGTTGCCGTCGGTTGCCACAGGCTCGAGCCGAATCGCATCTACACTGGTGGTGCCGTTCCCAATTGAGTGCACTGTCATCACCCCCTGGCTGCCGAAGGTGAATGTCCCGAGCGAGTTCCACTTTCCACCGTTTCGTTGTTGGTTGACAGTGACTGTGTTGGTGCCGACAGCGTGCTTGATATCGATCGTCGCGTTGGTTACCCGGTTGGAATACTCCGTCCACCATGCGGAGACTGTGTAGCGTCCAGGCTGTAAATTAAATACATAGCTGTAGCTATCGCCTGCGTCCTTCGAATACAACGAGTCTGCACCGAATGGATTCAGTGCATTCGAAACTACCCAGTTGCCCGTCGGTGCTGTGCCTGCATCACCATTGTCGATAATGAGCGTGCTCGACTGTTCAGCGACCACCGTGATCGTAATGGTGTGATTGTTCGTGAGTTCGCCGTCGCTTGCGGTGAACGTTATATTTACGCTCCCGACGTCGCTGGGTGTTGTCGGCCAACTAAAGCTGGCAGTCCCATCACCCAGATCTGTGAACGTTGCACTCGCCAGCACGCCAGCGGCACTCAGCGTCGGAATCGACCCGTCAGGGTCGTTCGCATGTATCGTGAATTCCAGCATCTGTCCCGCGGTCACGAATATGTCGCCAACCAACTCCAATACCGGCGCTTCGTTGCCGTCGCTTGCCACAGGCTCAAGCCGAATCGCATCTACACTGGTGGTGCCGTTCCCAACTGAGTGCACTGTCACCACCGCCTGGCTGCCGAAGGTGAATGTTCCTAATGTATTCCACTGGCCAGCATTGAGTTGTTGGTTGACGGTGACTGTGTCGGTTCCATAGGCATGCGTAATGTCGATCGGCGCGTTGGTTACCCGGTTGGAATACTCCGTCCACCATGCCGAGACCATGTACTCACCTGGCTGCACACTGAATGCATAGCTGTAGCTATCGCCTGCGGCGTTCGAGTACAACGAGTCTGCACCGAACGGATTCAGTGCTTTCGAAACTACCCAGTTACCCGTCGGTGCTGTGCCTGCATCACCATTGTCGATAATGAACGTGCTTGCCGAGACGAACGTCGTGAGTGTCATCACTGGCAGAAACAACGTTATAGCGAGAAGTTGATGCACGGCCAGCCTGACTGGCGAGGCCAGACGCTGATCGTTGAAAGTCGTTAGACGCTGAACGTACGATATCGCAGCCTCGAGCAGTCCCTGCATGGCCAAAATCCTTTTCGGTGCTTGAAAATGTGCTCAACCGTACGGCACCGTGAGTCAAAACACGGACCGAGCGATCTATCAAAGGGAGGGAACGCAGGCGCTAGCGCTGCATGCTACGAGGCTTTCCTACCGGGATGCTGCTGTCGGCGTTCCTTCGCCCATATGGTTCGCGGCATCTTTCCAAAGATGCGTTCGCGCAAACGCGTGCGGACTGTATCGACGACATCGGGGACCGTAAAGGACGTCGGTCACAGTTTTGGGGGGGGGCTGTCCAACAATCAAGTGGGCTCTAGCCCGCATTTCTCATCACGGGGCGAGATGATCGGGCAGAGATTTGAATTCACAGCGGATTTTCTGATCGAGCGGAATACGGGTTGTATTTCCGAGTGAAGAAAATTCGCTGTGGATTCAAAGATCAAGCGAGGGCTCGTCATCGTGGTGAGAAATGCGGGCTCGACTCTCTTTGTGTCTTGGGTTGCTGCGTGGCGGCACACTTGATTGTTGCATCAGAATATGTTGCATCAAGGCGCTGCGGCCCACTCGTCCCCAAGTTGGCCGGGCTAGTTACGTGTGCAAATTACGCGCTTTCCAACCCGTTGGGCTGTTTTCCACGTCCCACCAGCATGCGCCCAACCTTCTGCACAGGCAGCACGTAGAGCTTCCAGATAGTGGAATACTCTCTGTGTTCTTGATTCTTCAGACCCCACTCCAGATCCTCTCTCTCTTTCGGGACGTACAAAGTACTAGCCAGATAGTCCCAAAACGAGAAGACGAGTCCGAAGTTTTTGTCGATGTGTCTGGCCGCTGAACTGTGATGAATTTGATGCATGGCCGGACTGCTGAAAATATGGCTCAGCCGCCAACCGTAGGACAGCCATATGTGCGAATGACGCAGGTTGGCAGTCAGATTATAGACAAAAAAGACAATGCTGCAGTTCAGGATCACGATCTCATTCACGCCGTTCGAAAAGAAGTAAGCAAAGGCGCCTGTGGTTATGCCCGCCAACGAACCCATAAAGAAGCCCTGAAGGATTTTATCCACTGGATGAAATCGTTGGCCGCTTATCGGAGTCAGTACTTCCGCCGAGTGATGTACTTTGTGAAACTCCCAGAAAAATGGCACCTTGTGCTGCAGGTAGTGGGCGATAAAAAAGCCGGCATCGATCGCAACCACGATTAGCCCCGTATAGACAAATCTTGTCAGAACACTCGCTTCCTGCTGCGATTCAACTGGCCCGAAAAGAAAGCCCAACAGGGCCGTGCAGTACTCCGCTATGAGAACCGCAGAAACGATAAGCGAACCGAAAGAGACAAAACTCGCGACTATCCGGCTCACAAAATAGAACTTGTAGTCGACGATTGCGGATCGATGGCCGAAAATTGACGCCGGCAGAAAAAATTCGAGAAAGCCGCGCAACGAACGACCCTGCGCCCGATAGCATCGGGACAGATAAATGCTGAGAGCGATCGCAAGCGTCGAAAGTATGTAAAGCCAAAACAGCCTGGCGCTGGACGACGGCAGCACCGCCGTCCAGACTCCCTCCCAGACCCCCCAAAATACTTCTCTCATCGGGTCATAAAGTGGTCCCATAGAGTCTGTGAGTACCTCTTTGACCCCGCTGTCCCTAATAACTTCTTTCAACGTCTGTACCCAATCCATGGGTTCGTTCTCCGCTATCATCGAGTTACTACTATGTCCTGTTTTGGCTAAGCCAGAACAGCCGGACAGAGGTCATCAATCCGAGAGAGCGACACGGTCGATGCTCACTCGCGTGACATAAATCCTGTCCACACCGATGACGCGGTGCCGACCCGAGTGAGCAGGGGATGGCGCGGCAGCCCTGGCAATCCCGCTAATCCACGCCATCATATCAACGCCTTCCCGGCCTCACTGCGCGGCAGATCACAAATGACCGATATCCGGCGCTATAGCATTTCCTGTCTACGGACCCCCCGGAGATCACGCGTACCACGAACAATATTTCGCGGTCCCGTTCCACAGCGACGCACGCTGTACGTCACTGATCCGAACGACATTGCCAGGCTGCACCCGCTTAGTCATTGGCTCACCGATGAATCGATCGACGTCCGGCAAGGATTGCCCGGACATAAACGCGATTTCCTCAACCTGAGAGCCGATCTGACGAATCACGACGGTCTTGTTACTCTTGACCTCAACCACCTGATATCAATCGATGTTGGTCCCCACGACGCATACAGCACGGACCACACGGTCGGCGACTGCTTAAACTCGCGCCGCTCGGCCGCCAACTCTTCGCGGAACCACTTCGACCGGCGCAAACCATCCAGCCATCTTTCAATCTTCTCGGTCCGCTGCTCCTCCTTGCCGTCATCGACGATCCGCAGATAATGTTGTCCACGATCTCTACCGCGCGTGATCGTGATCTGCTTCGCACCGGCATTCCCACGTGCGTTTTCGCACGTTCATTTGCATTATTTTCTCTATCACCTGCATAATTGCAGCTAGCAGACTGAGGCGTCACAGGCAGCAAAAACCGTCTCCACCAAAACTCATCAGCATCCAAAGAGTTAAAGATGACCCGCAATGGTTGAGTGGGATCAATGGCAAACGCTGCTGGCTGTTTTCCGAAGCGGCACGTACTCGCAAGCGGCAAAGTCGTTAGGGGTCGACGCCACGACAGTTGGGCGGCGATTGAAGCTGCTGGAGAAACACGTCGGATACCCGCTCTTTTTCCGACAGGAGGGCCGCTTATATCCAACCAGCCAATGCGAATCATTACTGGCGCATATTGAAACCGCCTCGGAAGCACTGCGAGCTGCTGAGCAGGAATCGGCAACATCCGACAGCGGGACGGTGTGGCGTAACCTGAGACTGACCGCGCCGCCTTTTCTCGTCAGAAACCTCCTTGCTCCGGCCATTGCGACACTGGCGCGGGCGCACCGGATCCAGATCGAGTTGATGGGGATCGCGAGCAACGTAAGCCTGTCAAGACGCGAAGCTGACATCGCGCTTCGTATCGACGATCGGCCGCCGAATTTCAAAGCTGAAACCGAGCAAATCGAATCCGAGCGGATCGGTGTGCTCACTTATGCAACCTATTGCGTGCCTGATGCCGATCCGGCAAACCTGCCATGGGCCGGTCTGACGGAAGACTATGTTCGTACTTCCGGCAGTCAAACTATGGTGGAACTGGCGGGCTCAGACGGCTTTCAATATCGTGCTTATCATTTCGACACATTACGGGAGATCGTCGCAACAGGGATCGCCCGAACGATGTTGCCTCGTTTTGTCGCTGACAATGACGCCCGATTGGCGTGTATGAGCGACACAATGCTGGAACAACCACTGTGGATGCTTTATCACCGACAGGACCGAGACGTTCAACATCTCAAAGCTGCGCGATCATGGATCAGGGGGCTCGCTCTCGACAAACTCGCGGCCGATAACTGAGAGAGCACAATGGGCCGCGGTGTTTTCAGCTGGCTGCAATTACGCAGGTACCAAGCCGAACAATACACATGGACATGCGAAAACGCCCATGACAACATTTAACCCGCATCTCTCACCGCGGGGCGAGATGATCGCGCAGAGATTTGAATCCACAACGGATTTGCTGATCGGGCGGAATACGGGCTGTATTTCGGAGTGAAGAAAATTCGTTGTGGATTCAAGGATCAAGCGAGGGCTCGTCATCGCGGTGAGAAACGCGGGTGCAATAAACGATGCACCACAACCGGACAATCGCATTTGGAGGAAACGAAATGAGGACATTCATCAAGATCGCAGCGACAGGGGTCGCCGCGGCGGCGCTGGTTTCTGTAGCGCAGGCCGACATCACCGTCACGTCATGGGGCGGGGCTTACACCAACAGCCAGCAAAAGGCTTATGGCCAGCCGTTCGAGAAGAAGGCCGGCATCAAGGTCAACTGGGAAAACTATAACGGCGGCCTCGGCGAGGTCCGGGCGCAGGTCGAAGCCGGTAAAGTAACCTGGGACATCGTCGACGTGCTGCCGCACGAAGCCATTGTCGGCTGTGACGAAGGCCTGTTCGAAGAGCTGCCGCTGGATGAGTTCGCCGACGCGCCGGACGGCACCTCGATGGAAGACGACATGATGGTCCCGTTGCCCAACAATTGCGTGGCGCCCCAGATCTTCTGGAGCTATGCGGTATTCTACGACAAGACCAGGTTTTCGGGCGCCAAGCCGACGACGATAGCCGATTTCTTCGACGTCAAGAAATTCCCGGGCAAGCGGGCGACCAACTCATGGGCGAATTCGAACATCGAGATGGCGCTCATGGCCGACGGTGTTGCGCCGGCAGACGTGTACGAGGTGATGGGCACGCCGGAGGGGATTGACCGCGCTTTCGCGAAGCTCGACGAAATCAAGGATCACGTGGTGTTCTGGTCGGCGGGCGCCCAACCGCTGGAGCTGGTGAAGAGTGGTGAGGTGGTGATGTCTGTTGCCTACAACGGGCGCAGCGGCGCGGCGATCCTGACCGAGAACGAGCCGTTCGAGATCATGTGGGATGGCCAGGTGCTGGAGCAGGA
>JBPCXK010000123.1:0-29613 GCA_051008635.1 Gammaproteobacteria bacterium | reverse complement strand
GACCATTGCTGTATAGCCGAGGTGATAGAGTGGCGATTCGTTTTGCCTTAGCACAGCAAACGCGTCACCGAGTCGTCTGTTCTGAACAACAGTGATTCGATCGAGTCTGTGAAGGGCAATACCGCTCGACGACAAATGAGCCGTCGATTCTGGAAGAGTCGCGGCGTCGCGCGTGGAAGAAACGCTGTCAGCGCGTTTATCGGCAGCCGCCTTCAGCGCGAGTGCGAACTGGGGAAAATAGAAATATGAGAAGTATCTGTCATCAACACTGCCGGGATTGGCCGCGAGGCGCTTTCTGTGCAAATCCAGCAACAATGACTCCAGGGCGCGCGCTTGCGAAGATTGCCGTCCATAGCTGATCGCTCCTGCCAGGAAAGCGTGGGATGTCCCACGGCTGCCGATCCTCCCCGGAATAGCGCACCCACGGTCGAGCACCATATTCAAAAAACGAATCAACCGGTCTGCAATCGCATCTGCTAATTCCGCCAGCCCCAGGCTGCTGATGATTGAGAGAAAGTCGAGTGTCAGCGTGCTGTATCCAAAATCGAAACCACCGTACTCCGGAAGCCATCCTTCTTTGTTTTGATCATCAGCGATGCGCTGAAGTTTTGTACGTGCGCCCTCCAGCCACTCCTGCTGACCGGACACATGCGCAAGACCTGCCAGAGCCACTGTCGCGGCGAGATTCTGATTCATGACATTTGAGTTGTAGCGCTTCAATAGCCAGGCGCAACTTGTGGACAGAGCCTGAGTCGCCTTAGCACGGGGGCTTGCGTGCAGCCAGCCCCTTGAGACAGTCAGAGTCAATGCCGCACCTGCAGAAGTGATCGCAGTTGGACAGTACGAGTATTCGTTCAAGTACCATTCATCAAACGCCCCGTTTCGGTGCTGACAAAGTGTCCAGGCATTAAGAGCCGACTCGGTCGCCTGTTCCATCACGGAACGATCGAAATCCTCGGTTGGGCCAGGGTAATAGTCGCGCAGGATAGCGAACGCCAACATCGGTTGCTGCCACACTGCGCTTTGGAAATTTGTCAAGGTTCGGTAGTACCAGAACGCGCGATCCATCGATCCGTGAGTCCTGGCCGAGGGATTTCGGTCCATAAGCGCCAATGCGCGATCGACGTGCGGTATCACTAGTGAAGCAATGAATTCAGCGTCGCTGGATTCTGCTGCGGCGTTTGTGTCCACAGGGTGCGCCCAGTCCCAAAGTCGGCCTTCTTCGCTTATCATGCCTTGTTCGCCTCGAGCCACATATGAAGCCCGACCATGGTGACAAGCCGCTTGGAAGCCAGGAACTCCCCGTGTTGCAGGGCCCTCAGGTTCTCCTCCACAAAACCGCTCTGGAGTATACCGTGCTGTCGGCATTGACTGCGTGACAACCACTCGTCGCATATGCGCCTCAGCACATCCCGATAATCCTTTTCCACAGGAACATGAAAAGCAAACTTTGGTTTGTTGAAGTTTGGGCCACCAGCCTGTTCAACCACGCGACGTAGCAGGATTTTGTTTTCCCTGTTCGTAATGAGGAAGTCTTCGGGAACATGCAACAGTGCATCGTGGATTCTTGGGTCAAGAAAGGGGACCCGTGCTTCCAGGCCGTGAGCCATCGAAAGCTGATCCATTTTGTTAAGAATTTGATAGGGGAGCCAGGTAACGAGGGCATCTTGAATGAGGGAGGCGAGATCGAGACTGATCTCTGCATCGGCGGCCCGGGAAGGGGGCCCCAGGTGGCTGGCCCGACTGATATCGATATCGTCTATGACAGAGCCAGCCAATCGATGGACAGTGCTCGGTTCATCGAGAGCCCGCACCATTCGTTTCAGTTTCGTGCGACCCTGCCGGCCCAACGATGCCTGATAGCTGAAGAATCGATTCAGTACCCAAACGGGAATCATGTCAATAACGCCAGCTAACTTGTTCAAGAACGGCAGGGTGCTGCCCAGTCTTGCAAGTTTTGTCAACGCGCCGAAGTGCACATAGCCGCCAAAGATCTCATCGGCTCCTTCCCCGGTAAGCACGACCTTGTGGTGTTGGGCGGCTGATTCGCAGAGCCGATAGGTTGGGACGATAATCGCATCCCCTACCGGCAAATCCATACAGGCGATCGCTTTGTATAGTCCATCCAGGCCGTGCTCGCCCCGGTGACGAACAACATGGTGCCGGGCGTGCGAGCTGTCCACAATTACTTTGGCGTCGTCGACCTCGTCGTGAGTACCTTGCATCGAGTACGTGTACGCCGTCATCTGTTGTTTGGCGTGGCGCGCCGCGAAGGTGGCAATGGCCGAGGAATCAACACCGCCTGACAGGAACATTGCTACCGGAACGTCGGCCCGCAGTTGAAGTCTGACCGCATCGTCGATGAGTTCCGTAGCTCGCTCAATCCAGTCATCGATGCTCGATTTCGCTGAGGCCGCTCGAGTTTTTGGCAGCCAGTACGCGGATAGTGAGGTCCCGCCATCAAGGTTGCAGGTCAGCGTCGTGGCGGGCGGCAACGTCTTCACGCCTGCGAAGAAATGCTCGCCCGTCGGAACGTAGCGAAACTGCAAGTAATCCCGGACCGCATCAGTCGACAGCGATCGGTCAACATCCGGATGTAATGCTACTGCGGTGGCCGAGGATGAGAAGATCAATCCGTCTTTGGTGTGCGCGTAGAACAGCGGCTTGATGCCGAAGTGATCGCGCACCAGGCAGATTCGTTTTCGCCCGAAGTCGGCTAATGCAAACGCAAACATCCCTAACAGGCGCTCGAAAAAGTGCTCCCCAAACGCCTTGTAGCCCTGGAGTATTACTTCGGTGTCGGATTTGGTGCTGAACGACAAGCCGGCCTTTTCTATTTCAGCGCGCAGCTCGATGAAGTTGTAAATCTCTCCGTTGAAGGAGATGACGAGTTCGTCGTCGAGACTCATTGGTTGTGCACCAGAGTCGAGATCAATTATCGCAAGGCGCGTATGGCCGAGATGGACAGGCCCATTCGTGAACCGTCCCTTTCCGTCTGGCCCCCGATTGCTGATTGCGTCGATCATCTCGTCGAGCAATCCGGGCCTGGTTCGCCCGATGTAGCCGGCTATGCCACACATTAAGCAGGGCTCTGAGTGAGTCTTTGCCCGCTTGTGGGAGCAGCTTCAGCGAGTGTTGTAAAACGTAGGTTGGCGCTGAGCGCAGCGAAGCCCAACGGACCATTGCTTGCAGAACCCGCTGCACTTACCTCCAAAACCATCGGAAATCGCGAAAACGCGCTGGGTGCAATAGCGAAGCGTATTGCACCGAACGACCGCCACGCTGCGTTCCGGCGCAATACGCTATCGCTATTGCGCCTTACAGCGGAACCGGCAACTTGCTGCCGCACGGGCACCGATTAAGTGCTTTCTGCCTGCACGACACGCGGGGCAGGAGCTTGCGAAAACAAATGCTCACGGATCGCCACCATGGTTTCTTCTATGTGCCTCGGGCGGGACATGCCCACTACCACGCCTTCGATATTTTTTACCGTTGCGAGGTAGCTGAATGCATCTTTCGGCTTTAGATACCCGGCAGCCAACGGCCCCATCGCAAGAATCGAGGCCTCGTGCTCGGAAGCTGCCTGTTCGCATTCAGCCCGGCCGGGGTTCATCTGGAACCCCGTTTTGTTGAAATGCGCCATCACCAGCGGCGATTCCAGCCCCCATTCGGCGAACTTGTGGAGAAAGGTCGGCAGGTTCTTGCTTGCGAAGGCTCCGACTCCCCCGCAGATTTTTGGAACCTCCTTGCAATAGAACTCGAAGATTTCCGGAAGCTCGAAGGCCAAAGCAAGATCCGTAAACAGGTCATGCAGAAAAACCGCGCCCACATCCAGATTTTTGAACGCCTTGAGCTCGATTCGCATGAGCGCCGACAAAGCAGCGTTGAGATCCTTGCCCAATGTTGCTTTGGAGCCGGCCCAGAGTAAATTCAACTTGCCGGACAACGATGTTCCGGACAGCATCTCCAGCACCACATTCACCATGCCGACCTCGTTGGCTCTGGTTACGTATTTCTGAGCGTAGGGTAAAAGCGGGTAGATTCTCAGGCCCTCCCTCAGGGTCTTGTCTGCTCTGATCGCATCGGCAATGTCGTAAGCCCGCTCATGAGTCGACATCATCATCCCGCCGACCCCGTGTGTCCGAGCCAGGTGGATGACGTCGAGTATCTTCGTGCTATCGGCAAAGTGCGCTGCCCGTTCAGAGCCACGTTCGGCAGACAGATGATCGACGCCGAAAAAAGCGTTGTGTCCGAGGATGACCGGGACCAGTGCTTCGTTTCTCATGGTCATTCCGGCGTTACCGGGGCGCCGCCGGCTTTCGCGGATTCGTAAGCGGCTGTAATGACTCTTTGTACCCGCAACGCCGAGTCGATATCTGATCCGATATTACCTTCTCCCCGGATTGCAGCGATGAACTCCATCGCCTGTTTCGTGTAGTTCTCACCACCGATGTCGAAGGCCACGCCGTCGTAAAGGTCGGGTTTTCTCCATCGGCGCCATCCCTGTGTCATTTCTTCAAAATCCTCAGTCAGAAACATCGATACCTGGTCGTCGTCAACATCCAGCGTTCCCCGTTCACCCTGAACGTGAATGCGCATCGTCGGAGTGCGGTAGTGCCTCGTCGACCAGGACGCGTCGAAGAATCCTTTCAACCCACTTTCGAAGTCGAAAAAGACGTGAGCGTGATCTTCGACTTCGCTCGAATAAAGTTGAGAGACATTCGCGTTGACCTGCCTGACTTTGCCGAACATCCAGAGCAACATGTCAATCAAATGGCAATTTTGCGTCATGAGAACACCCCCTCCCGAGACAGCCGGGTCGTAGCGCCAGCCTTTGCCCTTTCTGAACAGTTGTTCCACGTACATGCTCGATCTCAGCATCTGTAGTTTGCCGAGAATGCCCCGGTCCACGATCTCTTTTGCTTTTTCGAAGGTAGGCAGGAAGCGAGTCATGTACCCGACCATGGCGACTCGCGGGTTCTGTCTCAGAGATGACAACAGTGGTTCTGCATCTTCCGGAACCAGACAGAGCGGCTTTTCGATGAACACGTGCGCGTTGGCATCGATGCAGTCCGACGCGACTTGGCAATGAAGGCCGGTAGGTGTGGTGACCGCGACGACGTCGGGCCCCACTTCCCCCAAAAGCGACTGGTGATCTCTGAAGGTCGCCACGTCTTTCTTTTTTGACCTGAAGGCCTTGACCACCTGATCTGATGGATCTGCAACTGCAACAAGCCTGCACGCAGGCAGAACATTAAGAGTTGCGGCGTGGAGCAGGCCAAGTTTACCCATCCCCACTACCGCCGTGCGCAAAGGCTCCGGATTATTCATAGTGCTCTCATGAGGGAGTTTGGTGGTGCGTGTTCACGGATGTTCATTGTGCTCGATACGATCAAGCGATCGCTTCATCTGTTTGAGCAACTGGAAGCTGAAACCAAAGAAAACCATCTGAAGCCCGGCCATGATCATCAGCGCGATCAGGATAAACGCGGGTGTCCGATGACCGAGCGCGAGCGTTAAGCCCTCCTGGACGAGAACGGTTACGAACACCAGGAAAGCGCCGAGCACCAGCGCCCCACCGCAGGTGTACAGTGCGCGGATATGCTGGCCCGACCGCAGCAGCAGAACCGGAAGTGTATAGGCGATGTATCTGGGAATGCTTCCAACGACACGTGATTTCCCAAACTCGCGTTTTTTCCAGACACTGGGAAGCTCGACGATGCGAAACCCTTTTTCTGAAGCATCCACAATGGTTTCCTGAACGTAAGTGTGCGTCCCCAGAATCTGGAGCTCTCTGACAACCTCGGGCGCCATCGCGCGAATGCCGCCATGACTGTCCGTGAGCTTCAGGCTGGTCATTCTTCGTAGGATCCAGGTAAGCACTGCGGTCCCAAAACGATTCACCGGCCGATACCGGTATTCGACGAGCGCTTGCTTTTGAAACCGCGAGCCCAACACCAAATCAGCATCGCCTTGCTCTATCGGCGCAAGAAAACTCGCTATTTCCGCCCTGGCGTTAGTTTGACCGTCGCCGTCAATACTCACTATCACATCGGGATTGAGTTTCAGTGACGCCTTCAAACCGCGATACATTGCGGTGCCCAGGCCTTCGCCGCCACCGTTGACGACACGGGCTCCGAGTTCTTTTGCGATGCCTCGGGTCCGGTCGGTGGAGTCATCGGTCACTACGATCTCGACGCGGTCGTAGTGCAGGGTGTCAAACGCACCACGTACATCGGATATCACATCCGATATGGTTTGCTCTTCGTTCTTCGTGGGTATGACAACGACGGCGGTGGGCACGGGATTTTTCTACATTGTTCTGGTCGAGCAATTGTAGCGGTAAATCAGGAGTTTGTGTCAATATGAGCCGATACCTCAGCGTAACGTTTTTGTTTATGCTGGTACTGGTGAGTACTTTGTACTGGTTCCTGAATGCCGGTATGATTGCGGAAAAAAGCATTTGCCGTCCTGCCTCATGAGAAGGTCAGAGGCCCCCCAAGCTATGATGCATTCCAACCCGAGATATATCTGGTTAGTTCGCGCTGCTATTGTTTGTGCGCTGATCCTGGCCGCCGCGGGGCAACTCCGCATCGTTCGCCATCTCCACATAGACCAGTCGGCACTTCATTCCGCTGGCGGGCACATGGTCATGTACGAGGTCGCCGCCAGTAACCGACTGCTCACCCTCTATGCGGATACGAATGAGCATCCCAGACGGTCGTCCGCTGTTGTCTACGAGAACGGTTATCCGCTTTGGCCGCCACACACACTCCATCAGGAAATTATCGATCATGGGCGTGGGCGGTTTTCTCACTATCGAAACTGGCTGTACTTCTCCTCTCGGGATGGCTCTAACCCGATCGACAACGCTCACACCTATAGTGCGCAATTGAAGTTTAGACTGAATGCCGCCCTCGTGCTGGGGGCTATAGTGCTCAGCATTCTTGCCGGTGTCTACGGCGTGTACAGGATGGGCGGGCTACGCCGTTACTTGAGCGCCGAGTCATGGACAATCAACCAGTCGAGGCACGGCGCGTTCGTTTGGGCCGTCGTTTTGTCCGTGCTCGTGTTGTTACCCCTTCTCCTGTCGAAGGATCATGCGGTTTCTTCGTTGAGTAGTGTGAAGGAGTTCATAAATGATCCTGCTGCTTTCATCCTGGCGTTTGTCGGAAGTGTACATGTCGGGCTCTTCGCGAAATGGCGATGGACGGGAGCGATTCGCAACCTGGCCGGTCTGTTGATTGTATTCCTCTGTGGTCTGCCGATAGTAGGGTTCTGGGATAGTTCTGCGCCGCTGATCCTCGGGATGCTGGCGGGACTTGTTTTTGCGTATCTGCACAATACCGGTAAAAACTCCGGCACCCAGCAGTTACTGCGGTGGGCGGAGATGCGAATCGGTGTGCGTGTGCTCATCGTGTTTGCCGTCGCTTTGACACTGATCAATGTCCTCCCGGGTGTCGTCGAGCATTGGAATCAGTCAGGTTGGTACGATTCGAACACTTACGATGAGATCGCCCACGCGATCGCGAACTCTTCGTCGCCTCAGGGCAGTAGCTATTACATGCCCGCCTACCAGTACGGCATGGCTTTCTTCTACTGGATATTCGGCCATGACTGGAGAGCCCAGCAAATCATCAACGTGCTGATGGCGATCGCGACGCCAACCGTAATGATCCTTGCCGTGATGCTTGCGACCGGATCGCGATTGCTCAGTGCTTTGGCAGGTGTCGTGGTCGCGTTCTACTTCCAGTTCCACTATGCCGTTTCGTACACCCAAATAGAAAACTGGTATATCCCCGTGTTTGCCGCTTCGCTGTTCGCTGCGATCGCCTATTTGCGGCAGCCTGACTATCGCCACGTTATCTGGCTCGGCCTGGTGGCCGCGTTGGTGCTCAATTTCCGGCTACAGGCCGCTTTCTACTGTGCGGCACTCGGCCTGGCGGTGTTGGTTCCGCGCTGCGCGCGGTGGCGTGATCGATTGAGACACGGCCTGGTATTTGGGGCGATTCTGCTTGTGATCGGCATCATGCCCTGGACGTTGAGGAACCATGTCGTGGAAGGTCGACTCTCACCCGGAACTACACAGGCCGGCGAGGGTTTGGCTGTTCTCAACGATCCGCGAATCGGATTCTATGGCCTTCGGTATGGCGACAACTTCCGGGAGATATCCAGCGAATGGCTTCGCAGGTATCCAGACGCAGCGGAGCGCGACAGAAAGCAACGAGAATATTTTCTCCAGCGACTGTCTTCAGATCCAACTTGGTTTATCGAAGCCGTCAAATGGCGATTTCTGGCGTTCTACGGTCTGGCCCCTGCTGGTATATGGGCGACGGATGGACCCAAGCCCCCAAACCTCAGAAATCCATCTGAGTTGTACACTTATCTTCATGGCGCTAGTCTGTACTGGCCCGTTCTTCTCGCGTCAGCCTTGGGGTTGATCCTCGCCGTCCGATCCCGAGAAATCTACTTTCTCGTGGCATTGATTGTGAGTAATGTAGTCATCATTGTTTTTGCGGGCTTTGGCGAGCCGCGACTGTGCTATCCAGTGCTGCTGATCCATCTACTGGTCGCGTTGTCCGGGCTGAAGGCTGTTGCCTCAACAAGTCCCGCCAATGCTCCGATGATCGCTTTTCGGCCCGCAATCTCACCCTCACGTGCTGCGCTGGGGTTGGTCCTGCTGGCGGCGGCCAGCTATGGGGCTCATGTCAGTTACGGTCGGCACCATATACAGCGAGTGCTCGAAGGAACTTATCATCAGTCTGCAGGGCAGCCTGTCTCACAAACGCCGACGATTCCTGTCGTAGTCGGGCGGGGTGGTGAGCTTCACTTCGCCGACGGCCGTGAAATGAAAGTCTCGATCGGTGACACTTTGCAGGCGTTTCTCCTGCTTCGGGCTGGCATGTACCCCCCGAGCTACGGCCTCGGTGATCCAGGTGTCTCGCAAAGTGCGTTGGATCGTAAGCTTCCACCCTATCACATCGCGTGGTTGACGCCGGTAGGAGGATGTGAGCGCAGGCCGGGTATAGATCCAAGCATAGTCCTTCCTGTTCGCTTCGTGAGTACTGTCGCTGCGGAACCGGCGCAAGAAGACATGTGTATACGAGCAACTCTTGAAGTCGTAGATGAGGGCAGCCTCTCGCAGACCGGGCTCTGGTTCAGAGTTCGATCGTTTTCGGTTGTTAACCGAAAGCATTGACCGTCATGCTCAGGTACAAGTCATTTGGCCATCGACTGCCCAATGTGCTCTCTGTTCCCTTGTTTGGCGACAGAGCACGCTACGGCAAAATCCCGATCCCGGGCGACAAGGACTGGGAGGCGTGGAAGCGGGCGTTCGTTGACGTCTACTACGAAACGCAAAAGCAGTCCGTCGGCGCGTTGTCCAATGAGTGGGGTTATTCGGTGATGTCGAGGCTTGATTTGACAGGGAAGCACGTCATCGAGATTGGTCCCGGTCAGATCGAACACATGCGCCATTGGAAAGGGAAGCCGGCAAGCTACACTGTCGTCGATGTCGAGCAACAGTTCACTGAGACTGCTGCTCGACAGCTAAGTGGTATGGGCGTCGATTGCGACAGTGTCGTCGTCGGCACGCCGGCGCATGAACAGCTCATGAGCAGCCGGGAAGCTTTCGATGTTATGGTTTCCTTCTATGCGTTCGAGCATATACATCCACTCGAGGAGGCGTTGTCGCCGACGTTCGATCTGCTTAAGCGGGGAGGCGCCTTAATTGGAGGGATCCCAGCCGAGGGCGGCCTCGCCTGGGGTGTCGGGCGATTCCTGACTACTCGACGAATGGCTTACGGCCGCCTCGGAATAGACTACGATAAGGTCATTTGTTGGGAACATGTGAACTACGCTTCAGACGTATTGAACTTCCTGACAGCGCATTTGGAACCCGTGGGCGTCTGGTTTCATCCGTTTCGTCTGCCTATTATCGACATCAACGCGATTATCTCGTTCATGTACAGGCGGCCGTGAGCCTCGCCACCTCGTCATAGAGAATCGTCGTTGACCGGCGGCTTTCTACACCTGGCGCCAATCATAAACCCGGCTCTTCTATTCAGTAGCGAATGTAAAAAGCGCGGTATCGGGAAGGGCAGGGTTCGAGCTGGAAAAAAGTGCAGAAACGTCTGCCCTACGGTCAGATGGGGCGCCAGCATTTCCTCGAATTCCCGAGCCGAATACGCCTTACCTATCGGATTATCCTCCCCGTCGTAGAGCCGGACCACGTCGTCGACGCCATCGGCGGCATATATACCTTCCCTTCCGCGCCCTTTCATTCCGGCTCCCAGTTTCGACAGCCCCTTCCCCAGGTATTTCAGTAATGGCCAATATCTGAGAAAGATATTTTTGTAATAGACCGTAACAAGGGCGGTGCCCTGCGGCTGCAGCACACGAGAAATTTCCCTCACGCAGGCTTCAGTGTCCGGCGTATGGTGAATTACGCCCTGGCAATTGACGTGCGAGAACGTATTATCCTCGAAAGTCATTTGCTCGGCGTTCTGGACGCTTGTTTCGACATCGATTCCGTAGAGCGACGCCCTCTTTCTGGTCAGCTCGATTGCCTTGTCCGTGAGATCAGCCGCCGTGATGCGTTGCGCGCCGCGGCGGGCAAGCTCGACGGTCCACAGCCCCGGGCCGCAGCCGAGGTCCAGGACGTTCTGGTTGGTATCGGACGAAGGGAAAATCTCGTCATTGATTTTCCCGGCAAATACGTCCTTGACCACTGTGGCGAGCTGGTCTTCAAAGAATTCCTTTGAACCGGTCTCGTGTACAGATTCGCCGCTGAACAGCGGGTTTGATTCCCAGAACTCTCTGACATCTTCTACTGTCTTTTCTGCCATATGTCGATACTTCCGTTGATCAGCATAAGCGTATGCCGGCTGGGTTACTGCAGGCTGCTTTGGATACATCGCATGCGTTGCTGCCCGAGATCCATGGTTGCATGTTTAGCCGAAAAAAAGAACAAGCTCATCCGTCCAGCCTCAGATCACGGGAGCGGCTGCAGCGTGTCGCAAAACTCGTGGTTTGTAGGTTGGGCTGAGCGCAGCGAAGCCCAACAGGCCGCTGCCCGTAGAGGCCATCGCACGTTGGGGATGCGCTGCGCTTAGTGCCAATGCGCCTGCATTCGCGTTTAACGACACTCCCTTAACCGCCTCACAATCACTCAGTTCCAAAGCCCCTTGTAGCAAAATTGCGCTATAATTTGCTTTATTGCGCTGCTTCCGTCGTGAGTTTCAGCAATCGGCCGAAGCGCTACAACAAATAGTCAAGGCTTTGGGCCATAGTTTCCAACGGGAGGAACAGGCTTGGTAAGCCACTGGCCTGATCAAGAAAAATGTCGGAAATGTATTCGCGTGACGCGAGGGTTTCTGGGGTGGGCGCTTATCACAGGGTGCTCTTTGTAGTCAATGATCTCGGATTCTTCCTCTCGCATAGGCTGGCGCTTGCCTTGGCTGCGCGCAAAGCTGGCTATGATGTACATGTCGCAACAGCGGGCGGTTGCGACGCATCGCTCATTGAGAATAGCGATCTGGAATTTCATCCGCTACCCATAACGCGGAGCGGCACGAGCATCTGGGGGGAGCTCAGAACGTTCGCCGCGATACTCAAGCTCCACCTGAAGTTGCGTCCCGATGTTGCTCATCACGTCACGATCAAGCCGGTTCTGTACGGCGGGGTGGCGGCCCGCTTGTCTCGAGTACCCGCTGTTGTCAGTGCGGTGTCGGGGCTTGGGTATCTGTATATTGCGAGCGGGATCAAGGCGAGGCTGAGGCGCCTGTTCGTGGATTTCGCGTATCGTGTCGCGCTGGCGCATCGGAATTCGCGGGTTATATTTCAGAATCCGGATGACCGGCAGTTGTTTGTCGGGCGGGGCCTGGTCGAGCCCAAAACGACCACTTTAATTCGGGGTTCAGGCATAGATCTGGACGATTTCGCGGCTTATCCGGAACAGAATGGTAAGCCGACGGTTGTTCTTGCGTCCCGGATGTTGTGGGACAAGGGCGTTGGCGAGTTTGTGGACGCCGCCAGCTTGCTGAGCGATCGGGGTGTTGAGGCGCGCTTTGTCCTGGTTGGAGAAAGTGACGACGGCAACCCGGCTGCGATACCGGAGCAGCAACTAAAGGAATGGCGCGACTCTACGACCGTCGAATGGTGGGGATACAGGGAAGACATGTCCGCGGTGTTCCGTGCGTGCCATCTCGCGTGTCTACCGTCTTATCGGGAGGGCTTGCCGAAGGTGCTCATTGAAGCGGCGGCCAGCGGCAGAGCTATTGTTGCCACCGATGTGCCGGGATGCCGGGAGATTGTGAAGAATGGTGTTACGGGTGTGTTGGTTCCGCCCCAGAATTCCCGTGCGCTTGCCGATGCCGTAGAAACGCTACTGAAGGACACTGAGCTCAGGCGCCGAATGGGTGAGGCGGGGCGAGAATACGCTGAATCCGGGTTCGCCATTGAGCACGTTGTGGAGCAGACGCTTGGTGTCTACCAGGAACTGCTGGACGAAAGGGTCCGTGATGGCCATCGACCTCATCGGCGGGGCGCTGTGCCCGTCTCTGGCGCAGCCAGTAAAGTAGAGGGTTTGTCGCTCCGGTCGAAATGACGGATCGGACTTGATCAGCATTCCCTAATTGCGCAACTGCAGCATAAGCAGGTCTGCCGCAAGTCCACGCATTACCAGCTTCCTTTCGAATCGGCTGATGAACTTGGGGCGTGGCGTATGCCGTTCGGACAGCGTTTGGATGGCATCCACGGCCGCGGACGCGTCGCAAGGCGGAAACACCGCCACATTGTCTACATTCTCGCGCAGAAAATCGGCCGCATAGCCATCGACGCCGGCCAGTATCGGTTTTCCGGTTGCCGCGTACTCGAATATCTTCGAGGGCAACACTCTCCTGAATGCCTGGTAGTCATTCAAGTGCAGAAACAAATAATCGGCGTCAGCATACAGCTGAATGAGTCTTGATCTATTGATCGGGGTTGATAGCCTTACATTTTCTGCGCCTTTCTTTCGCAGGCCCTTCTCGAGCGGCTGTTTTGCGCCACCGTCTCCGACGATCCAGAATTCGTGCTCCATTGATTTGCTGGCCAACTCCGGAACGATTTTGTCGAGTCCTTGTCCTTTTCCGATGTTGCCGGCGTACAGAACAATCGGTGTTTTGTTCGTTTCAGCTTTGGTGAAGTCGACGCCAAGAAATTCTTCGTCGATCCCATTGGGAAAGAAAGAGAAAGTCTGATTGGGATACCCGCTCCTGAAGTATTGCCTGAATCCTTCGGACACCAAATTGACGCGAGCCGCTGCTTTTATGGTGTATCGTTCGATCGCCCGCAGAGTAGGCAGCAACCCCAATCCCAGGCTTCGTGGCAGCACTTCCTGAATCGTGTCCACAAAGATATCCCGGATATCGAGATAGAGCGGAATATTACTGCGCCTGGCGATTACGGCGCCGAGAAAAGCCGTGAACAAGCGGGAAGAGGTCGCATAGACAAGATCGTAGTTCCCGCGCCTTGCATACGAAAAGGCCTTTAGAGCAAAGACGCCAAATGCAACAGACTGATCGATCAGGCCGCTGCGATGCGATGGAACCGGTATCCGCTTGATGCGGACAGCGCCGTTTTCTTCCACTTCATCCGCGTCCGTTGACAGGGAGTGATAGCGGTTCGGGAGACTGGTTACAACTTCAATCTCTCCATTTGGCGACATCTTTTCTTCCAACGCTTTGACGAGCCCCTGCGTCCGAAAGGACCCGGCCGAAAGATCCGGTGGGTAGTAAAAGCTGAGAATCAGGATTCGCATTGCCGCAGTGTTAAACTATCGTCAGCCGTCTCGCGGCCAGGCCATGCGCGAGCTTAGTTTGATGGGAAGCGCCCCGATAAATACACCTGAAACCACCTGATTCGGTTGGGACAGGCCGAACTCGCTATGGTAGGAACTTGCTTCTATGCGGCTTGCCAGCTGATCATCCAGCTGCATCTCGAGCACTGTAGAATCTGCGGCGTCTCGAAATTCGAACCTGTTACCGGTAGCTTTGTGAATGGCGAATTCCGGGTGTGCGTGGAATCGAATTTCAATTTTGTGGATGCCAGTCCCTGAAATACCATCCTCAACGATCAATTCATTTTCAGTCATTGCCCACCGGCGACGATGTATCGGTCTCCCGAAGAGGTGTCGATATCCATCATGCGCGGCGGCTATGTGTAATGTGTCGTCCGATGCCGATTCGACGTTGAAGACTCTTGCGCGTCGCGCGACCCGGAATGCATCCCAGACTTCCGATGAATCCTCATCATTGATACACACTGTGTTATGAGCCGCCGTACCGCGTTGCCGCTTACGTTCGGCGCCGTTGCCGTATACCGAAGTGCCGGAATTGACCAGTACTCTCCGGCTGTCGGCGGAAAGTTCGAAGCTCAATGCGTCCGCATGCGCGTGTGCGGGCAGGTAGTCGGGCCCGACCGGAGCGACGTCCACCAATAGTGTCGCCTGTCCGGCGCGGAGTCGCGCATAGCCGCTGTCCTCCAGCAGGGTCAGGCCAGCGCCCGACGGTTCAGGTGGTTCAAGTGCGAGTCTCGATGTGTATTCGTCAAGTTCTGCCGGCGAGGCGGCGACGCCCACTGCGGCGTCGTTGAAGAACGAAATGTTGCCGTCCGGATGGGTCATGACGCGCAACCAACGATGCATGCGCGTGACCGCATCAAGCCACTGCTCGGGTGTCTTTCGGTCAAAAACTCTGAAAAGGCTGATCAAATCCAGCACGTCTTCGAGGATCATGGAGTGGTACATCGGGCTGCGCTCGAAATGGCCGCCGTCGGCAAGTATCTGCTCGCCGATCTGGCTGTCGAGAAGCGTCAGCCCCTGCCGCAGCCAGCGATCGGCCTCTTCACCGTCGAAGAAAAGGCCGGCGAACACGAGAGCTTTGGCGTTCGCGAAAAGATGATTGCCAAGAAGATGACACTCCAGGCGTCGCCGCAACCAGCGTGTCTGCACAGCAAGGGATTGCGCGGCGTTGCCGGAGAGGGCGCCGAATCTCAGTGCCCATTGGATCCAGTTAACAATCCTCAGCGAAGTTGGATACGGATCCCAGCCGACGCCGTGGCCCGGCAGGTTCTCGCGTATCCACTTTTCGATCAGCTCTTGATGCCGGTGTTGCCGATCTGCAGACTCGGCAGCATTGAGGTCGCCAAAATAATGGAGGTTGTAGAGCCACAATTTTTCCCAGTGCGGGTTGTTCCAGTCCGAGGCCGACTGGAGGGCGTGGTCTTCATTGAGAAAGCGAAACCGCCACTTCTCCAGCAGACAGGGCGGTTCCGCCGGCCCCGGGATGCCACGATTTTCGGCGCGGTTTCGCAAGGGTGGGGCGGAGCGTAAATCCGGTTGCGGACGCGACAGGCGGTGCAGCAGCCGCCCGACGATCTGGCTTCGCTTCAGATAACGAAGCGTATGGAAGTATCGGGAAATCGTAGCAGCACAGGCGCGCACGCTATGAGGGTTCTGGTCGAACGGGTACCGGAAAGAAGTTTCCAATCCTAAGCAACCCTGCTACAGGGTAGCTGTATGCGCTGGCATCTTTGCTCGCTGCATCGAAACGCGATCTCCATGCTTACCGGCATGAGCGCCCGAATCACACCGTGGCTCACTATCAGCGCGTTGCGTAGACTGTCGATTGCAAGAAATATTGCTCCGACCAGGGCCGAGAATCTGACAACATCGAGGTGCCTTAAAGCTTTGGATTTACTCGGATACCCAGCCCGCGCACATCACGATAGCGAACTCGTGGTAATGGCCGATGAGCGGTTTATTTGACTGATATTCTGGTACCCGTTGCGCGGACCAAAGGTCTGTCGAGACCAGCCGACAGCTTGCTACGGACACCGCGGTACTGCAGTTGGGCTTCGCTTTCGCTCAGCGCCAACCTACGGGTGCCGTCGTGGACTTTTGCGACACGCCTATAGTCGCGCGCGACCAGCGCCCGGACTGCGTGCAGGTGGTGATCGCGTTGATCGTGACCGCACAAGGTTTCCCGCTGGCCTATGAGGTGATGCCGGGCAACACCAGCGACAGGACTACGTTGGCGCAGTTTCTCGAGCAACCACCCCCAGGAATCTCGGCGTAGGCGCACCTCCCCCCGCCACTCATCGGGTCGATGCTTTGTAGTGCCGACCCCTGGGCCTCCCGCAACCAAAAATCAACGACTTACTATCGTTTCAGCCCTGAGTTGCGGAAGTCGGGATGGTGCGCCGAATCGAGTTGGGGGGGTGGAGGGCCCCCGCGCGTTGTCGCTCCATGAGGCGAAACGTGAGTTCCATTGCTGCTACCAGCATAAGTGCCCAGATCATGCCATAGCTCACTATCAATGCGTTGCGCAGGCTGTCTATGGCCAGGAATATTGCAAACATCACAACGGTCGTTCCCCACACGGCTGCAAGTGATCTTCTGAACCAACCGGCGGTCATTGCAAACCAGAGGAGGGCCAGAAACGCGCCGACTGCCCCGCTCCAGAAGATCGCACCCGGCACGCCGATCTGGGCGTACAACGAGAACTGCACCGCGGACGCGATGCTGCCGCCCGGTGTGTTCGGCCACATGAAGTTCCACACCACGCGGTTGTCATCGGCGGCCATCCGGTCGAAGGGCAGATCCAGCCCGTAAAATGGATGTTGTTCAGGGAAGATTCTTGGATAGAAGATCGCAGGAGCGGAGCAACGAAAGATGACCGAGCTCATCGTATACAACAGTTGTTGGCCCCGGGACTCCATCTCCAGGTAGTGATTGACAGTGTCTTCGAAGACTTGCGTACGGAACAAACTCATCAGGTGTGGTTCGTCTGCGGCCGGACTTTTGTCACGGCTATCCGCCAATTTCGTGAAACCGTCATTGCTCTCGGAATCCGGAGAGTCGTCGCCAACCGCGGTTCTTGGGGATCTGCGGGCGACTTCCTGATCCCTTTTTTCTTCACGAGACTCGCTGGCCAACTTAGCGAAGTCCATGCTGACCGGATCGCCTCTGCTGATGCGCTCTATCGAAGACAGATCGCCTTTCCCCAACGTCGGGACGATCACCAGGGCAACATAGGCGCCCACGATTGCCACCCCGCCAATCACCATATTGCGCCAGATCCGCGCGTTGCCGCCCCTCCTCAGGGTGTACGCCACCGCAACGAACAGCAGGTAGACAATCACCTGCTTCTTCTGGAACAGCAGCAAAGAAAGCGCCAGGCCGATAGTCACTACCGCTACCGACAAGACCCATCTGCGAGCGCCCAGATGAACTATTACCAGCGCGGACAAGGCGGGCATCAATACATAGATGTTGACGAATTCGAAGAACGACAATCTGTCGAACAACTGCCAGCGCATCGCAATCCATCGGTCATGATCCAGCCACGCGCCCGCATTGGCGAACGCCTCTCCGCGGTAGAGCGATATCATGGCAACGAGTATCGATAACAGGAGTAACCCCGCTGGTACCGTTCCAGACTCAATCCCCGCGTTGCTTGTATTCCGAGTGTTCCACAAAGATTTCAGCATCACCGTCGTTGCCGCGTAGGCCGCACCGAGAGCCAGGATTGGAAGATGCAGCAAATAGAGCAGTTTCGAACGCTCCTGCGCCGTGAAGGCGGGTACCTCAACGCCGGAGAAGTAGGTGTAGAGATGACTGTAAGCGGGCGGCCCGTACAGCAACAGCATGACCCCCACATAACCCGTTACAATATATGCCAGGACAAAAACAATCAGTGGGGACAGATCCCACTCAGTGACTTTCAATTCTTGACTCTCCTCATGAAATCGGGCCTCGAAAAAGCGCCTCAACGTGATGCTTCCATGTATATTTTTCTAGTACCCTCTCCCTCGCCATTCTCCCCATCGCGACCCGAGCGCCCGCGTTTTTTACCATGAATCGGATCGCGGTTTCCAGCTCTTCGACCGCGCCCGGCGAAACCAGAAGCGCGCAGCCCTGTAGAGCTCGTTCGGCGCCATCGGATGAATCGAGCTGGTCGACGTGCTGTGAACCGTCGAGAATTTCACCGATTTGTTCCAGGTCTGATGCGACGATAGCCTTGCCCATGGCCATGTATTCGAACAACTTGGTAGGAGAGCCGAAGAAACGACTGCCATCGGTATTGTCGACATGTGGCGAGAGCAGAATATCCGAAATGGCCAGATAGTCCGGCGCCTGCGCTTGAGGAACGAGACCGGTGATGGTCACGAATTCGCTGCAGCTATCGTTGCCCAGGATTTCTCTTACCTCAGGCATCTTCAGGCCGTCACCGACCAGCAAAAAGTGGACGTCATGTTGTTCGAGCCACGCAGGTTCCGTGTCCCGTAAGTGTCTGATAGCGCGGGCGAGGACGTCGACGCCGTGCCATTGGCCGAAAGTGCCGACAAAGGTGGCGACGATGGCGTTTTCCCTGATGCCATGTTGTTTGCGCAGCTGTGTGCGTTTCTCAGGCCCGAATTTTTCAGGGTCGAAGATCTCGGGATCGACGCAGTTCGGATAACACACTATGCGCTCCGGTTCGACGCCGCGGTTGATCAGCTCCTGTCGCAGTACGTCCGAGACCGTAACGACCAGGTGAGCGTGCTTCAGGCAGACATTTTCAACGTGGACGGCGAGCCGTTGAAACACGAGTGGGCGTCCCCAGTTTTTCGCCACCCACGCCTCCGAACCGTTGTACTCCAGTACGAGCGGAATCCCTCTTTGCCGGGACAGTATCACGCCGGCATAGTTCGAAAGGGACATTCTCTGATAGATAAAAGAATGCTCTCTGTTGCGTATGGCGCTTCGCACCTTGCTTACAAAATGCCGCTGAAATCGATATAGATTCAGTTCCGGCGGCAAACCGAAACCTTTGGGGAAGGGTACGAGGAGAAATCGGACTCCGGGTCTGACCATGGCCGGCGCTTGCGCGGACGCGAAATCAACGCCGAGACCCCGTTCCATCAATGCATTCACGACGCCGGCTATGTGTCCAACCGAGCCCCCTGCTTTGACGCCTATCCAGAAGTTGGTCTTCAAATACAGGATGCTGTTCGATTGCTTGCGGTGGGCAACAATGCGTTTTTGCGTGGAAAGATAGAACAACTGCAGTTTGCATACCACGGCGGCTACGGCCGCGGAAACGGAGCAGGCAAGCAGGAATACCAGCGAGGCGGCTACCTGCCATCGCTGCACTTGCCTGGATTTGAGATCGGGATAAACGACTTCTATTGAGCCGGCCTTCGAGATCGCAGCCACGACCTCGAGCACGGGAAGCAGGGCGCTGGCGCTCACGTCTTCCAACGGGATAATGAACTTGTCTGCGTCTGACGAGCGTAACCTTGCAATCAGATCCTTCCACGTCATGCGCCGAAGTTCCGCAAGCGTCATGTATTGCGGTACCGCGCCGATGGTGGTTTCAAACTCCTGCTTGAACAGCTGCGAAAGAGGGTAGGCGGTGAGAGCGCAGATCACTCGTGGTCTCCAGACCGGTGTGTTCTTTGTAATGTGAACTGGTAATGGTGGGTATTGCTGCGCTCAACCCACCTTACGATCTTGTATGTCTTTTTCAAACCGAAATCAGTCCCTGCGGCTCGGCCATTTCGCTGTGCCGAGTTTCCGTTTGTTACCGGCACTTCGTTGTCTCGACTGCCAGAACTTCCCGGCTGTCCCGCAGTAGCGTGTATATCAGATTCAAGACTGGGTGGCGCAGCCTCTGAGACCACGACTTGGTCCTGACGTCCGAATAGTTGTAGAAGTGCTCGGCAACAACTTTGAGCCCACTGAGCCTGATGAGCTCACGCAGCTCTGAAATGGTGAACTCGTGGTGATGTCCTATGAAAGGGGTTTGCGACTGATAAATTGACGCCAGATTCGCGAGAGGCGATCGGCCCAGCAACAGATCGGTTCTTTTGGGCCAGTAGGCAATGTTGGGTACTTCGATGTACAGGCGTCCGCTGTCCGGCAGCATGGCAATGAGGTTTGCCATGACTGTCTTGAGGGAATGAGGATAGTGCTCGAGCACGGCCATGACTGTAATGACATCAAATTTTTGTGGAAGCTGTGGGTCGCCCTCGAACGGATCAAGATCATGGATGCGAACGCCGTTGTCCGCGATGTAGCCGAACAATGAATCATAGGCCTGGCTGTAGTACTTGAGCGACTCGGTCATCGTAACGTTCTCGAATCCCAGCATTTTGAGTGTCAGCGGTAAGACGCCCCAGAGACCGCCGATGTCGCAAACGTTCTGACCATAACTATTCTGCGAAATCACTTCATAGGCCCTGTAGTAGCGTACCGATGAAGATTCGAGATACTCGGTGAAGTCGGTGCGTCCCGGCCCCCAGTCGTAGCAGTGCCGCGCGATTTCGGTCTGCATGTCGCGAGTCCAGTACTTCAGAACCGAGACAACGGCGTCTTGATAGCTGCGGTCGAATTCACGAAAGGGTAAGGTTGTCATGCTTGGCGCTTTTGTTTTTCTTTCTTCAAGTAGATGATGCTCGCAAACAGCATCAACCCATACGCAAGCGTCGAAGCCATAGCTGCCCCTGAGATGCCCCAGTGCGGTATCAGCTCGATGTTGAGGCCGACGTTTACCACCGTCGCCAGGAGTGGCGAGTACACCGTGATGGCGGGCATGCCTATGGCAGCAAAGTAGTTCATCAGAATCATGTTTATAGAGAGCAACACGACTCCGGGAATGAGCCACATAAATGCCGGCACCGCGGGGCTGAATTCGCCGCCAAACAGCATCCGAACCAGAGGTTCTGCGACAAGTGCGGCTATGACGCCCAGCACGGCCATGCTCATGCCGGTGAGCTTCAGCACGCGACCTGTGGCCGACCATTTGTGCTCAGCATTCTGCATGGCCGTAAGTTTCGGAAACAAAAGCATGCCGATCACTAAAGGCAGCATCAGGACCATATCCGCCATGGCGACCGCGATCGAATAGTAGCCGGTCTGCTCGTTCCCCAGCATGTGCTGCACCATAAAGACATCCACGCGCAGCACCAGGAACGAACACAGCGCCGAGAGGTATGCCTTGAGCCCATAACGGATATTTTCCTGAATCAGCCCGACTGATGGCGGTAGCCAGCCAGACATATGGTGTGAGATTCTCCAGATCAGGAAGACCACACCGAGTGCGACCGCGATGAGGGCGGCGCCAAACAACTGCTGCACGGATATCAGGTCGAGCAACACGATAATTGCGATAAGCCCGACCCCAAGCAGCCTGGTCGCCAACTCGATCAGGTTGAAGGCGCGGACATCCTGGATGCCGAGCAGAAGATTCTGCAGGAGCAGGTACGCAAGGCCGATTGGCATCCAGATCAATGCAGGCAGCAACACGCTCCCGCGCGCCGGCGCGACCTCCGGCCATGCCGCAAACAGTGTCCACGCCAACAGGCCGCAGCCGCCGCCTGCGAATGCGCTCAGCAAAAGAGAATTACTCGCCAGCGTAGGCATGAGCGACCTGTTTTGGGCCACGTAGTACGTGTTGGATGAGTGGAAGCCCAGGTTGCCAAGCTGCACGCCTACGGTCGCAATCGTCATCAGAACAGCATACAGGCCTCTGCCGTCCGGCCCCAAAAGCCGCGCGATCAATACGGTTGTGATCAGGGAGACGATTGTCAGCAGCACGCGCACCGCAAAGGTCTCTGCGACTTGTCGACCGAAGTCCAGGGCCAGCAACTCTTGTGCGCGGGCTTTAGGGTTCTGCCAGAAATAAGTTCGCATTTCTTAGGTCCAGGCGCCCGTGTGGCAAGGCGCGAGGCAGGCGAATAGCCGGCTATTTAACTGCCGAAGCAACGCCGCCACGCGGGATGGATAGACGTCGCACAGGGATGTGCAAGTGTCGCGGGCGCAGGACACGCAGGAGCGACCGCCGAGAAATGTGAAGTTATTTCTGGCAGGCCTGCGAAGCGGTTTTGTGGGTTTTTCAGGCGGAGATCGAACGATACGGGAAACGAGCACTATTCCTTATGAGCGTGCACAATCAGGTACCACCCCAAGCCCCTTGCAAATCGCTCGAGCGTCCCGCGCCCCACCACATGGTATAGCCCTCGTGGGATCCCGAGGTGTGGCCACTCGATATGATGTGCCGAGATACTTACCGAGGCGAAATTACGGAACAGGCGACGAACTTCGCGTCTGGAATAGACATTGACGATGGGTATCGCGGAGTCGGGATCGGTGCGCACCTCGATCTCCGACATCAACCGACGATAGCCTTGGGTAAACAGCCTGCCGCGGACAATGCCTCTTTCTGCAATGGTTCGGAGCCAGAAAAAAGCAGAATTGCGATGGTATAGGCCAATGATCGCCGTACCCTGCGGCCGCAGCACCCGTTTGACCTCCGACAGTGCTCTGGCAATGTCAGGAGTGTGGTGCAATACGCCAAAGGAGTACACGAGGTCGAAGCTTTCGTCTTCCAGCTGCATACCCTCGGCATCACCGTAGATTGCCGCGGTTCTCAGCCCTTCGAGTTCGAGGTGGCGCGATGTGTGGCGCAGATGCTCACGACTGAGATCGAGCGCGGTCATGCGGTTGCCTTGGCTGGCGAGGCGGAAATGGTCGCTGCCCACACCCGTACCGATCTCCAGAACGTCTTTGTCCTGCCAGCGCGAGAACGCCATCGCCTCACCCATCCATGGCGCGTATTCGTCATAACGGTGTTTACGTATGGCCCGATAGTACTCCAGCGTTTCGGTCGGGACGTCGTCGACCGTATAGGCGCCGCACGGATCGGTGTCCCACTGCTTCTGAATCTCCAGCTTGTCCGGATGAATAGATTGGCTTTGTTGCATACAGATTGCTCGAGGGACTTCGTGCGTCGCGCGCTGCCCCATTCCGGGCTGAGAGGTGTGGCGGCTCGTGCTCCAGGGTTGGTCGAAAACTGTGCCGATACTATATGGCAAAAACGACCCTCAGCAAGCCGAGTGGCTGGCTTTCTTGATCCAGGCGGGGCCTGGGGTGCGACGGACGGCGGGGTTATGACGATTGCCGTTGGCAAACGTCAGTATTGCCGCGATATCAAATAGATGCCGAGCACGATAAATGCGCCGCCGGCAAACCCATACGGCGTCATTTTTTCCCCGAAGACGACAAGACCAGTCACGGGGACGGTGATGAATGTAAGGGCGAAGACGGGGTAGACGTATGCGAGCGGCAGGCCCCGCAGCAAAATCAGATAAAGAACAAAGCAGATTCCATAGACGCCGAACCCCAGCCATAACCAGACGTTTGTTAGCAGTGCGTGCATATCGTGGACAGTGGCCAGGTCGTGATGATGCCCAACGGCCTTCTTCAACAGGCTCTGACCAACGGTAATCAGCAAAATGCAGGCCACGCACAGAAAAATCTGAACTGGTTTCATAGATATATCGACCTTACGTGCTCAAGTACCGTTGGCGAGTTTCAGCGCCGAACGACAGTTGCTTTAGATCTGCCGGACAGGCAGTCGGTTTGGTTTCAACTCGCGCGCGGTGCCATGCCACAAACACCATGAGTCCCCAAAGCTCGTAGCCCAGAGATCGCCGCCCGGACATATGTTGGTTTTTTACACTCTCGACTACCTCGCTGCGCAGCATGCCGGTCTTCTCCACCGATGTCGTCGATAACAAGTCGTCCACCAGATAGCGAGCCGGGCCCCGAAGCCATGCGTGTATCGGAATGCTGAACCCTTGTTTCGCCGCCGTGCTGATCTGGGGGCCGTATTTTTTTTCCGCCAGCGCGCGCAGGAGCATCTTTGGCTTGCTCGCGGGGCTTAGCTTCAGTCGGTCGGGCAGGCCAAACGCAAACCTCGCCACGTCGGGGTTCAATAGCGGTGCGCGGACCTCGAGCCCGTGGGCCATGCTCATTCTGTCGACTTTGGTCAGAATATCGTTAGGCAGATATTCCTCGGCATCGGCGCGTTGTAAATCAGTCAAAGCCGGCTCGTTTGGCAAATTATGTTGGTTCGCGATATGCGCAAGAAATCCTGCGGCTGTCTCCTGAGCGTTCTCGTCCAATAGCAACGATGCCGCCTCTTCCGGCATCCATGCTCCGTTCCAGGCGAAGTGGGCTTGTGCGGGCGGCAGGTCAGCCGCCCGCAGATACCGCATCAACTTGTACGAGGCGGACACCTTCCTCTCGGTTGTTGGCATCAGCCCTCCCAGGCCGGCAAGTCCTCGTCGTGCCCAGCCGGGTAACAACCGCGCGAAATACTTATGGGCCAGCGTGGCTTTGTATGTCAGGTAGCCGGCAAAAAGCTCATCCCCTCCGTCGCCGCTGATCACCACCTTTTGATGCCGGGCTGCCTCTCTTGCCAGCGTCCACACGGCCAGCGCTGATGAGTCCGCCAGCGGGTCATCCGCGTGCGCAACGATACTCAGGAAATCCTCCATGACATCACAGGAGAGAACGACACGTGTCAGCGGCAAGCCCAGCTTTATTGCCACGAGCCTGGCTTTGTGCCACTCGCTGAACGTCGACTCGGCAAAGTCGAGACAGAAGGCACGGTCCAGAACGCCCTGTCGAACCGCGCTTTCCGCTACCAGCGCTGAATCCATTCCGCCCGAAAGGAACAGACCTACGGGAACGTCACTACGCAGCGCGATCGCGACCGCGTTGTCGATTCGCTGCCCCAGTTTTTCCGCAGCCGCTTCTACGGTCGCCCCGTCGAGCCCGCTTGTGGCTGCGCCGTGCGGCGACCAATATGTTTCCTCCCGTGTCTTTCCGGCGCTGTCGTACAGTCGCCAGTTACCTGGCTTCAGGCGCCGCACGCCGGCGAGAAGGGTGTGCTCGCCAGGCGCGTAATTGAGGCAAAGGTATCGAGCGAGCGCGTCACCATCAACGGCGGCGCTCAATGTCGGCAGTGCCGCCAATGCCCGAACCTCGGATGAAAATGTCACTCCTTCAGCAGTCTCAAACAGGAACAGCGGTTTTTCGCCAAACGGGTCACGCGCAAGGAACAGAGACCTGTCTCGTCTGTCTGCGATCGCGAAAGCGAACATGCCTGTTAATCGTTCCGGTAAGCGCGTACCCCATTCGACAAAGCCGTGAAGCAGCACTTCTGTGTCTGAGTTGGTGCTGAAGACATAACCACGCTGTTCCAGCAGCGCGCGGAGCTCAATGTAGTTATATATTTCTCCGTTAAAGGTGACTACGACCAACCCATCGTGGGTCGCCATCGGTTGTATCCCGTGCACCAGATCGATGATCGCCAGACGGCGATGACCGAAGAAAAAGCTGTTGTCAGTCCAGTAAGCCCCGTCGTCCGGACCTCTGTGTTGAAGGGTGTTTGTCAGCGCGCACAGCGTATGGGTGTTGTGAATTCCGTTGCGCCAACTGTACACCCCGAATATTCCGCACATATCAGGACTCGACTCCGGAAGACGCCACGTTGCCCCATTCCCGACGCACACGATAGCGCGTTCTTTTCCCTGGCTGAAAGTACAGTCTTGCCAATACTTCGGCAACGATCCCGATCAATATCAATTGCACACCGGTCAAAAACATGACCATGGACAATACGAACCAGCCGCTATGCTCTCGCACAGATGGAATGTTGTATACGAGAGCAAGTATCAATAACCAACTTGCGATCACGCCGCCGAACAGAAACAAGAGCAAGGCTATTTTGCCGAAAAGGCGTAGAGGCCGATCGAGGTGATGGGTATAGAAATACAGGAAAAACAAGTCCAGGAAGACATTGACCGTTCGCGACAGCCCGTAGCTCGACTCCCCAGCCGGTCGGGGGATGTTTTCGATCGTCACTTCGTCGATTCTGGCGCCTGCCATCTTTGCGAACACGGGAACGAATCGGTGGTTTTCGCCAAGCAGGAACAGTTCGCGAATGATTTCTGCCCGATAGGCGCGGAAAGTCGTGCCAATGTCGTGCACGCTGACGCCGGAAACACGGCGAATCAGAATATTGGCGATCTTCGACGGCCAGCGGCGAATCACTCCCTCGCGCCTTTGGTGGCGCCATCCGCACACGACGTCGCTCCCTGCCTCTATTTTCTCCAGGAACAAAGGGATGTCTTCCGGAAAATGCTGCAGATCCGCATCCATTGAAATGATAATTGCGCCGCGCGCCGTGTCGAAGGCGGCTTGTAGCGCTGCGGTCTGTCCATAGTTGCGGCGTAGTTCCAGTATGCGCACGCGCGAGTCCTGGCTCGCGAGACCTCTCAGCACGTCGAGACTATTGTCGTCGCTGCCGTCATCCACAAAGATGAACTCAAAGCGGTATTTGTACTTCAGACTCCTGGCGATAGCCGCGAGGCGCTCCAGCAGCTTCGGGAGAACCGCGTTTTCGTTGAAAACGGGTATCGTAATACTGACTAGAGCAGGATCCGTGATCGCGCTTTCGCGGTCGTCGTCCACTTCGTACCTTTATGTCTTTGCCCGTAAGAGCTCAGGCTTCCTGCGATCATCATGTCCCCCAACCACTTGTCGGTCACCTGGGCTGTGGTCGTTCGCGCGGAATTTTCCGATGAAGCCCGATAAATAAACAGTCGATGCGCCGGCAAGCTGAAAGACCAGGATACCGACCATATAGAACCAGAACATCAGGTAACTTTGATGAGAAGGATTAAAGACCGGTATGATTATCGCTGCTTCCAGATGGAGCAACGTCGCTGCTCCCGCGAGGGCCAGCAAAACATACGCGATATCGCTACGGGCTCTGTGAAAACACCACAGCAACAAGGTTGCCGCACAAATGGCAAGGTAAGCCAAGAAAAGAGCGAATCCATCCGGGAAAAGGGTTATCGGCCAGAGCAACAGGCGTTGCAGCTTGCTTGCCATGTCGTTTTTTTGCCTCAGCTTTCCTAACAGATAGTCGACACCGTTTCTCCCCGCCATGCGAAGCTTCGCCTCGTATACTGCCCGCATTCTCTCCGGGTAAAAGAACCACAGCTTTGCGTAATACGTAAAAAGCGCCTGTTCATAAGTTGGTCCGAGATACGTGACGTCGTTATCGATGCGCCTCGCAAGCTCAAGGCCCAAACCATCGTTCCATTCGATGCCTTCCGCTCGGGACAACTCGTTCTCAGGCCATGCGAGCCCCAGAACCAGAGGGTGTGCAATCGGATGGTGAGCATAGTTCATCTGGGTGTTCAGCTTGGTCAGCGGTTTGATAAGCGTCGTTGTAAACGCCGAATAACCAACCGCAAACATAACGGCTGCGGCGATACCCAGCAGGTACGTCCTGCCTCTACTCTCTTTCCTGGTTCGAAGCAACTCCACCACGACAAACATCAGGAACAAACCGAACAAAAAGAGAATGACAACTGTATAGCTTGTTCGCACGTTGACGATTCCCGCGGCTGCAAATCCCAGCAGCAAGACCAGAACAATCGTTGGCAGCCATCTCCGGTGCGTTTCAGCGGAAAGGGCCAGGCCGCAGAGTGATATGAAGAAGAGTACGGCAGGAACGAGAAACGGATAGATGCTGTAGTAGTGTGTGGTGCTAACCACATGCGCGGTATAAGTTGCCACAACGAGCGCCAGCAGCGACACGATCGGGCTGAAGCCCACCCTGATCAACAGGACGGCAAACAATATCAATGCGGCAAATCTGATGAATCTGAAAGTAAGCCCGATCTGGTAGGGCGTGATGCCGCCAATTGCTGACAGCAACCCTGAATGCAGATACATCAGTGAATTCTCGTTGTTGAGAAACGAAGTCGCTTGCCCTGCGCAATAAATTTCGCGCGAGCCCGCGTTCTGCTCGACCAGAAGACGAATCGGTGTATCGATGATAGCTGTATTTTCTGATATGAATTCTCTCAGCGACTTGCTCAGTACGAGGTCGCGAAATGAACCGGCCGGGATATGCTGGAGGTCGCCGGCCGCTACTTCCGTTGAAGCCAGGGTGATCAGGTGACTTGTCATCCCACAGTACACCCGATTCACGGCAATCTCAAAAGACAAACGTGCATGCAGATCGGGAGGGAACGGGAGGCTCAGAGGTTTGATATGCTCCCACGACACGAAGACAGCGGTCGCAACGACGAGAATTGAAACTATCACGGTTTCCCGCGCGCCCCGAGTGGGTACGACTCCAAACAAATATCGGAGTACAGGCATTTACGAGTTGCTGAACCGCATAGCAGGCGCCATTGTATAGCAAAGTTGGCGCGACCCGCCGGTTGTGCGCAGATCAGACAACGTCTCGTTGCGTCGAGCGCTTGCACATCGTGACCGCCACCGCTAACAATATCACCGAAGCGATTTTGTGAAACAAGAAAGTGCGAAGGTTGGACAAACTGCCATGGACAGGGTCGACGAGCTCTTGGCTAGTTATCCACGTGTTCGCCCGCCGATGACGGAAGCGCACAGGGACATATATACGCAGGAGTACAAACTAAATCGTACCGGTGCAGGGACGCTTCAACGCGCCGTGCAGTTTTTGGAGTCCTGGATGCACCACAAGGTTGCTGCATCCAACAACACGGGGCGCATTCTGGAAATCGGCGCCGGGTCGCTGAATCACGTTGCGTATGAAAAAAATGCAGAGACATACGACTGTGTTGAGCCTTTCGTGGAATTGTTCGCCGATTCGTCTCATCGCCAGGAAATCAGACACTTCTACTCAGACATCGCAGAGATTCCCGAGGACGCACGCTACCAGACGATCTTGTCTGTAGCCGTGTTGGAGCATGTCTTGGATCTGCCCGAGGTCGTTGCTCGCTCTGGCTTACTGCTTGCCCCCCACGGTGCGTTCAGGGCGGGTATTCCGAGCGAGGGCGGGCTGCTTTGGGGCCTTTCCTGGCGCATGTCCACTGGAATTGCTTATCGGCTACGAACCGGTCTCGATTACAAAAGCCTGATGCGCCATGAACATGTCAACACTGCCAATGAAATCGTTTCCGTGGTCAGGCATTTCTTCGGCTCTGTCAGCATCCGCCGCTTTCCACTGCCTGCACTGCACATGAGTGTGTATACATTTCTCGAGGCAAATAATCCCAAATGCGATCGCTGCCGGGAGTTTCTGAAGTCTCGAGAGATCTATCCCGCATATCCCGCCCCGTGAGAAACGCGGGCTAAAACTTCGTTACCGGAACGACCACGATCACCAGCTTCGCAGGCAACAAGCCGTCGAAACACCAAAGTAGTTTGAGGGTTCGCGTAACTACCCCATAGCTGGGAGATACGCGGGCAGGTTCTCTGCGGACCTGCCACCCACCGTTGGCGAGCCAGGTCAGGCGAAACAGTTTGCCGTTTTTTTCGAGCAAGAATCCGTTGTCGTTTTGTTCGCTGATGTCCACGCCGGCTGCCAGGTGCAGCGGTATCTCCACGTGGTGGTCGCCGCTGCCCCTGATTTCGTCGGTGACCGTCAGGGTATGCGAAGCGTGTTCCAGTCTGATGCGACGCTTCGGGGCAAGCTGCGCTTCCAGTCTGCTATATCCGGCGTGGGAACCAACGAATTCGGTAATATGCCCGTCGGTATTCCAGGCATGCACCTGTGGCGTCGCGTCGTAATGCAGGCTCCACAAATAGTCGGGCCGAACAAAACGATTGATTTCTTCGCCGTCGACCTGGGGGGTGTTGTGACAAGCAGTGGAGCGGAATTTGTTGCGATCCTTGTAGGACGACGTATACAGGTAGGCGCCGCAGTCGGTGACTATTTTTTCACCGTCCAGGAT
>JBPCXK010000122.1:0-5883 GCA_051008635.1 Gammaproteobacteria bacterium | reverse complement strand
CTGGCGGAAGTGTTGACGGTAGATGAAGTCGAGCGCGAGTATGAAGGAGACTGGTTGTACGACATGGAGGCGGCGGGATTTTTTTCGGCAGCAACCCGGTTTTCGACCGCCGAACTTGCACAGTGCTACAAGATCGTCTCCGACAACATCGTCACGTCGCCCGAGCAGTTGTCGCGTGACGGTATTGCGGCGCTGGTCGAAAGCCGCGCGTCCGCCATCGACGCGCTGGTGCAGCAATTGGCCGATGTTCGCGAAACGGTGGTGAGCGGGCAGCGCGCACCGGTTGAACTACAGTGTTTCCTGGAGCGCTGGCGCTTCACAGTCACGCAGCGCAAGCTGCTCACCCGTTTGTTGCAGCGCTGGCAAGCCCTGAACCCGGATCAGTCGTCGTTGACGGACGACCTCCTTTGTCTGCGCACCGGTACGGAGGTTCTTGCGCGTGTTCGCCGCCTCGTCGAGGCGTGCGCCACACGAGTTGATCTGATTGTGTGATCTCCGCGCTTTACATCGAGGATGAAGTCCGTGGCCACCCACTGGTCGAGGCCATAGCTGCGCGTTTTCCTCGTGCCGCGCGAGTTGCCTGCGAACGCTACACCGAGGTGTTCAATCCCAGAGCGCAGAGTTTTCGTTTGCAAAAAAAGCGGCCCGCGCTGATTCTCGCCCGCAAGTTCGATGGTCTCGTGTTGCCGGCGCCCAATGACTACGGTCTGGGTGGGGTGCGCAATTTCTATTTCTCGCACATGCTGAATTGTCTGTACGATTGCCGCTATTGTTTTTTACAGGGCATGTACCGGTCCGCGCACTACGTGTTGTTCGTCAATTACGAGGATTTTCACGACGCGATCGATCGCACACTCGTGCAGGCGCCCGACGAAAACACGTGGTTTTTCTCCGGATACGATTGCGACAGCCTGGCGACAGAGCCGGTTACCCGGTTCGTCGAAAACTTTCTGCCGTTTTTCCGCGGGCGCCCCCAGGCATGGCTGGAACTGCGCACCAAGAGCACACAGGTGCGCGCGCTGCTGCACGCGGAGCCGTTCGAGCGCTGCGTTGTTGCGTTCAGCTTCACACCGCAGGAAACCGCATCCGCGCTGGAGCACAAAGTGCCGTCGGTCGAGCGGCGCATCGACGCCATGGCGCGTTTGCAGGCCCGCGGCTGGCCGGTCGGTTTGCGTTTCGACCCGCTGATTTATCGCCAGGGCTTTGTAGCGCAATACCACCGCTTGTTCGCGCAGGTATTCGCCAGCATAGACGCCGGGCGCGTGCATTCCGTCAGCCTCGGCCCGTTTCGTGTGCCGAGCGGATATTTTCACAACGTCGTCAAGCTCTATCCGTACGAGCCCTTGTTTGCAGGCCCGCTGGGAGAAAGTAAGGGCATGGTTTCCTACCACGCCGACCTCGAACAAGAGATGACACAGCGTTGTACTGACGCGCTGCTCGAGTACATTGATGAAGACTTGCTGTTCTCCTGCGCGCCGTAACGTGCGCACGAAGCCTGCTGCACGCCGTGTAGCTGCGTTCGACGAGGTCAACCCCACACCGCCCGGGAAGGCACTCGGGTTTGACAAGCGGTAATGCAGATCTGGTGCTCAGGCGATAGACTTGGGCCCGTTCAGGGCCCAAACACCGGAGTTGAGACGATGGACGGCACCCGCTTGAGGGACTATGGGGGAATTGTTGTTTTTCTGGCGGCGAGCTTGTTGGTCGGCTGCGGCGGCGGCTCGGGCGGCGGCGGTAACTCGTTTACGCTCAGCGGTACGATTACCGCGCAGGCCAACGCCGATGCGGACGGCGATGTAAACGAAGGCACGACATCGCCGGCTCCGGTCTCCAACGACGAGATCAGCACGGCACAGGATATTCCCAACCCGGCGACGGTCGGGGGTTATGTCAACGTCGCCGGCTTCGGACCGCCCGGGCGCTCGTTCATGGCCGGTGACCGGTTTGATGTTTACCGTGTGACGTTGACCGGCAATCAAACCATCAAGTTGATTGTTGCGAGCCCGGCTAACTTGCGACTCGAAGTTTTTGATGATCAGCAGATGCTCGTTGCCCGTTCGGAACAACCGTCGGCCCCCACGCCAACCCTCGGCATTTCGGACCCCGGCTCCTATTTCGTGGTGGTGACTGCAGTCGTGGGGGCGTCAAATTACATTCTGGATATCGGCGTTAACCCCAACCCGGCGGCTGACAGCCAGGAGCCGAGCATCAGACACGAGTTCGTGCCGGGCGAAATCATCGTGGGTTTCAAGGACAATTTCATGCCCGCCGGCGGAGCGTTCAGCATGAGCGCGCGCGCGCAGTCGATGGGTATGACCGTCAAAGGCGGGGCGCCAGGCCGCGCCATGCTATTCAGGATGGACGACAATAAGCACATAGCCGGCGCGCAGGTCCTGAGCGCGAACGGCGAAGGCGGCTCGAAAGCGCTGGACACCCCGGATGTTACCCAGGCCAGGCTGGAGACGCTCGAGGCCATCAATGCCTGCCGTCAGCGTGTGGACGTGGAGTATTGCGAGCCGAATTATATTCGCCGCCCGTTTCTGGTCCCCAACGATGAGTTTTTCAACCTGCAATGGGGTTTTCCGCTGATCAATCTGCCTCAAGCCTGGGACTCGACAACGGGCGAGCGTTCTCCGCCCGTGATCGTGGCGGTCATCGACACGGGGGTGCGGCTCAATCACCCGGACCTGCAGGTGCAGCTTGTCGCCGGGTTTGATTTCATCAGCGATCCCGGTATCGCCAACGACGGTGATGGCCGTGATGCCGATCCGAACGATCCGGGCGACCGCACATTCCAGAACGGTGATGGCTCGTTTCATGGCACCCACGTTTCCGGCACGGTAGCTGCGGCTACCAACAACGCGAGCGGTGTGGCCGGTATTGCCTGGAGCGCCAGAATCATGCCGTTGCGTGCGCTAGGTGTCGGTGGCGGCACGGATTTCGACATTATCCAGGCCATACTGTTCGCCGCTGGCTTACCGAACGATTCAGGCACTATCCCGTCGCAGCGCGCGGACGTTATCAACATGAGTCTCGGTGGTCCGGGTGGCTGCGCGTCGTCACAGGCCGCGATAAACGACGCGCGCAACGCGGGCGTAATATTGGTGGCGGCCGCGGGTAACGAAAACAACAGTACGCCGAATGTTCCGGCGGCCTGCGACGGCGTGATTTCAGTCAGCACCGTCGATATCAACAAGAACAAGGCGTTTTATTCCAACTTCGGTGCTACCGTCGACGTCGCGGCGCCGGGTGGGGATATGGGGCGGGATTTCAACGGCGATGGAGAACCCGACGGTGTGCTGAGTACGCTGGCCGTGGGACAGGGGAGCAGTGTCCAGTTCGGATATGACTTCCAGCAGGGTACCTCGATGGCCAGCCCGCACGTAGCCGGCGTCATCGCCTTGATGAAGGCGCTCAACCCGAATCTGAGCCCTGACCAGTTCGACACGCTGCTTGCCAGCGGCGACATCATCGAAGACCTCGGCCAGGCCGGGCGCGACGATACCTTTGGTCATGGTCTGATCGATGCGCAAGCGGCGGTTTTTCATTCGGGTGGCGAACCGACGGTTCCGGTGTTGTCGGTAACACCCAGTCAGCTCAACTTGGGTTCGAGCGCTACGAGCGCAACGCTGGCGGTAAGTAACGCGGGCATCGATCCCGATCCCGGCCCGTTCACTGTCGATCCACCCGTCATCACCGATCCCGCGCCCGGCGTCAACCAGTGGCTGACGGTGACCGGCCCGACGGGCCCGGATGCGGCCAATGGGGAGGGGACGTACACGTTGAACGTGGACCGGAACGGTCTTCTCGACGGGCCCTATGCGGCGACGGTAACGTTCAACTCGCCCGAGGCCAACAACAATTCGGTGAGCGTTACCGTGACCATGAAAGTAGGCGCGCCTTCCGTGGCGGACGCGGGTTTTCATTTCGTGTTGCTGATCGACACCAACGGCAGCACTGTCAGCCAGCAGGATGTTCCGGTCTCCAGCGGCGTTTACTCGTACAGTTTCAACGGGATCGCCGCCGGAACTTATCGGGTAGTCGCCGGTACCGACCATGACAACGACGGTACGATTTGCGATCTCGGCGAGGCTTGCGGCGTATATATTCCGCTGGACCGCGGTGAGCTGAACGTCAACGGCAATCTGTCCGGCCTCGATTTTTCCAGCGGCTTCGACGTCAGTCTCAGCAGCGCCCGCCAGACGTTCGCCAAACAGCCGATCATGATGAAGGGGGCCCGATAAAATGAAAAACACGACGGCCATCGTGCTTGGGACGGCATTTGTTGCAGTAGCTGGCTGTACCAGCTCCGGCGCTTACGGCGGCGGTAATAAAACGCTTGCCGCCACGCAACTCTATTCCGGATCGCAGTGCGCAACCCGCGGCGCGGACACGAAGGCCGTGTGGGTCACCAGCGCGCAGCGTCTGGATCAATACTACGATCAGATTCACGGAGGCAAACTGGGCATCCAACCGGAACCGTTGCCTGAAATAGATTTCGACAAGGAAGGCGTGTTGATGATCGAGATGGGCCGGCGTTCGAGCGGCGGTTACGGCGTATCGGTAGGACAAAAAGGCGCCTACCTTGTCGGCGGCGATGCCGTCGTGCACGTCGACTGGGCCGAGCCCGCGGAAGGGACCATGCAGACGCAGGCGCTTACCGCGCCTTGCGTCATGGTCAAGTTGCGTTACGCGGGTTACGGCCGGATACGCGTCGTGGACCAGAATGAACAGGAGCGGCTGACAGTTCCAGTTCCGAAATAGCGCGTAGTACCCTACCAGTGAGATCTTGGACAAAAATACCAAGAATTTCTCAACCGGCGGTCGCGCACAAGCGAGGCGGACTTTTCCACGCCTTGTCCACGGCCGCGCGCCTCACACGCCGGCGTTGCGGTGGGCAAGGGGTGGTAAAGCCCGCCGTTGAAGAGGCACATCTTTGGTTCCGGCTCGGCCGGGTCAGGGCAGGTCTCACCGCACTCATGCGAGCGGAAATCCCGCGTTCCGCCCGCGTGCTATAGTTGCCGCCGACAATAACGGCAACAGAGAAACTTTCGTGAGCGATCCGGCCTCCGGCGTCTTCGACGTCACCGGCTTTCGCAGCGCCGCGCCTTACATCAACCAGCACCGCGACCATAACTTCGTCATCGCTTTCGGCGGTGAGGCGGTTGCGGACGCGGCGTTTGCGAATCTGATTAACGACATCGCATTGTTGCACAGCCTCGGCGTCAAGCTCGTGCTGGTGCATGGCGCGCGTCCGCAGATCGAGCACTTGCTCAAACGTGAAGGGCAGCGTTCGAAGTATCATGACGGATTGCGTGTTACCGACGATCGTGCGCTCGACGCGGTGAAGCGGGCGGTGGGTTCATTGCGGGTCGAGATCGAGGCGCGTCTGTCGATGGGTTTGTATAACACGCCCATGGCCGGTATGCGTATCAACGCCGCTTCCGGCAACTTCATCACCGCGCGTCCACTCGGCGTGCACAACGGCGTGGACTTCCTGCACACCGGCGAGGTGCGCAAGGTCGACACTCACGCGATCCGGCAATTGCTCGCGCACGGCAGTGTCGTCATGCTGTCGCCGCTGGGGTACTCGCCCACGGGCGAGACCTTCAACCTGAGCGCGGAGGACGTTGCGGCCACCACGGCTTCAGCCATGCAGGCTGACAAGCTCGTGTTTCTTGCCGAAACCGACCCCTTGCGCGATAGCAAAAAGCGCTTGTTGCGACAGCTGAGTCTGGGCGACGCGCAAGCCCTGTTGACCGGCAAGCGCAAGCTGAGTCCTGCTCAACGCCGGCATCTCGAATACGCAGTCAATGCGTGCCTGAGCAACGTGCGTCGGGTGCATCTGCTCGACCGTCGCGTGGACGGCGCATTGCTCAAGGA
>JBPCXK010000121.1:0-2655 GCA_051008635.1 Gammaproteobacteria bacterium | reverse complement strand
GTCGGGGTTCATGGCCAGCGATCGTGCGATTGCAACACGTTGTTGCTGGCCGCCGGACAGCTCGCCGGGGTAGCTGTTTTCCTTGCCCTCAAGGCGCACTTTTTTGATTAGATCGTAAGCGCGCTCCTTCACTTTGTGCTCGTCCTGCTTCAGTACGTGAAGGGGCGCCATCATCACGTTCTCCAGCGCGGTCTTGTGGGGAAACAGATTGTATTGTTGAAACACCATGCCGACTTTTTTGCGCAGCTCGAGTTTGTCGAGTTTGGGGTCGTTGACCTCGATACCTTCGACCCTGATCGAGCCTCGTTCTATCGGGTTGAGCGCGTTGATGCAACGGATGAGCGTGGATTTACCCGAGCCAGACGGGCCGATGATACAAATCACCTGACCTTTCATAACGTCGAAGGAAACGCCTTTGAGCACTTCGAGCTCGCCGAAGGACTTGTGCACGTCCGTCAGACTTACCATGGGTTGGTCGTCGGTCCAGGTCATAGCTTCACCGAGTATCTGCGTTCGAGCCGCAGCGTCCAGCGTGCGATCGGGTAACAGTAGACAAAGAACAGCAACAGCACAAACGTGTAGAACGGCACCAGCAACTCAGGATGGTTGTTCTCTGACTCGATCGCCTGCCGCGAAAGGTTGACGATTTCCTCCACACCAAGAATAGAACACAACGGTGTGGCCATTGTGAGGATGGCGTACCAGTTCATCCACGGCGGAATCATGCGTTTGATGCACTGTGGCAGGATGATCTTCCACATCGTCTGGCGACGGTTGAAGGCAAGGCTTTCGGATGCCTCCCATTGCGTCAGTGGTATCGATTGCACGGCCCCGCGCACGATCTCCGAAATGTTGGCCATGATCGGCAGCGACAGGCCGATGACGGCCTTCATCCAGTCGGGCACAGGCACGATCGCGTCGCCGATCTGCAGCTCGAACGGGAACGCCAGCATCACAACGAACAGGATTACGAGCCACGGTGAGTTGCGAAACAACTGTGTGAAGAACCAGCTCACGGCCCGCACCGGGCGGTAAAGCGACACCTGTCCCAGACCGAGCACTGATCCAGCCACGGTGCCGATCGCCATCGACATGAAGCTGATGAGAATGTTGAACAGGAAACCACTCATCACCAGAAAGGGCACCCACCGCCACAGCGCATTGACGGCCTGTGAATAGGTATACGCGTGACTTACCGCGGGATACGCCAGCGCAAGTGCGGCAACAGCCAGAATCCATTTTGGCGACAGGGACGCCAGCCACCGGCTGAAGCCCAGACCCTCACCCGCGGGCGAGGCCTGGAACGGTTTCAGCACCGGTAGATCGGTGTTGGCAGCCACGGTGACGCCGGGGATGGTTTTGCTCATCATCGCGCGCTCAGTGTGCGTAACCGGGAATGCGCATCGCCCGTTCCCAGCGCCCCATGCCGAAAACAAGAATCCCGACCAGCGCTATGTACACCACAAACACGAGCAGCATGGTCGGATTCTGTGCCGACGGATAATCGTTCCAGATCGTGACGGACTGGTACAAAAGTTCCGGCACTGCGATGGCGAACGCCTGCGTGGTGGTTTTGACGAGATTCACGAGGTTGTTGTTCAAGGCCGGCAAGCTCACGCGAAACGCCAGCGGCAAAACCACATGAATGTACGATTTCAGCCGTGTGTAGCCCAGCGCCTCGGCGGCCTCGCGGGTCGATTCGGGTACCGCCTCGATACCTGCGCGGAAGATCTCAACGTTGAAAGCGCCAGCGAAGAACGACAGCGAGATGATCGCCCACCCCACGTTACTGATGATCGGATACTCGAGCCAGCCGTCGGGGGAATAAGTTGGCGTGAATTGCCCGAGCGCGAAATAGAAGAACAGAAGCTGAACGAACGGCGGCGTGTTACGAAAAAACTGGATGTAGGCCTGCACGATGGCGCGCAGGACACGCTGGCTCGAGCCCTGCAACCATGCGCCGACGATCCCGATAATGACACTGAAGATGACGCACAGCACGGATAACTTTATCGTCATCCAGATGCCCGTCTTGACGCGCGCTATCTCAAACGGCTGGTAAAAATAAACAAAGTTCCAGCTGGGATAGGTATTGGCGAGTTCCCGAAAGAATTCCTGGAAGCCTTCCATTGCGAGCCGTTCCCCCGAGGTCCGCTTATTTTTATTTCTCGCGCATAGTCAGTCGCGCGAATGCCCAAGTTCTAAAAGCGCGGGGGCCGCGATCCGGCCCCGCGACGTAGTTTACCCCTATTTGCCTTCGAGCCAGTCGTCGAAGCGTTCCTGTTGGTCAAGCAGATACTTCGTTGGCTGAATACCCCACTTCTCTTCGAGCTCGATGAGAGCGCCGGATTGGTGCCAGTTGAAGATCATGCCGGACATGAACTGCCCAAACAGACAATCCTTCTCGGCCAGCGGCACGGCCAGCGCCCAGGGGTTGTCGTCTTCGGTCACCAGCGGCATCTCGAACTCGCCCCAATCGCCAGAGGCAAGATCGGCCATGATGGAGGAGTCATCGTACACCCAGGCAATGCACTTTTTGTCGCGTAATGCCTGTTTGGCCTCGGCGTTGCCGACGAAGGCGACGATCTCAGCGCCATAGCGTTCCTGCACGACCTTGTTGTAGAACGCGCCCTGTTTGCCGCACACCGGTTTGCC
>JBPCXK010000120.1:0-3424 GCA_051008635.1 Gammaproteobacteria bacterium | reverse complement strand
GTGCTATTGCTACTGCTTGTCAATGATGGCCTCTCTTACATCTGCACGCTGATATGTCCGAATATCTTCTACAGTGGGCTTCATACTTTGCTCTCTCCCGTCAGCGGCGCGCGCCCTTGGCGCGTCCGCTGGAGGAACCTGTTCGCCACTTAAAAACCGTGCTCTTCTACAATGAACGCCGAAGACTTTGAATGATCGATAAAATTCCCCTCATCCTCCAGCAAAGCAGCACCTAGTTTTTGGCCCTCAGGTGAAGTCATTCCTTCCGTAAGTGCTTCTTCTGACTCGAACCAGACTTCAGCAACACCATCATATTCAGGCAGCATCCCTCTGGAGGTTCTTAGACCTTCATTCAATGGTGTATCCAATGTGTGCGATTGCACATATTTTTTGGCACCCATCGCATCAGCATTACTCATAAAGAATGGGCCATGCTTATTCATCCAATAATCTTTGAATTCTTCACGAGTCATATCGGGGCGTCGTGTTAAACACATAACGAATTTGATCATATTTCTGTACTCATCGACTGATGGTATGTAGTGTGTGGTTAACGCCGCGCTCAGCCGCCGGCGTAGCCGGTCGGCTGCAGCGCCTTGTTATGCCTATTGCGCTTCAGATAACTGGACAATGGGAGCATAGAAGGCCCAGACAGATACACCAAGAAGCACGAAGGCCAATGCGAACCCGCCAACAAACAAGCCCACAGAAGCAACAAGTTGTCTCGAGTTGAACTCGTTGCGGCGAGCGATGTATGTTCCAGCAACAAGTGTGATTGCAGGAAATATCAACCAATATGGATAACTATACACTACCACATTGGTCACGAACGGAAGCTCGGAGCTAAAACCATCAAACAACTCAACAAACTGAGGGACGATCCACCATGCACCAATTGCAACAACCGCAAGAGCAGCCGTGGAGACGAATGCCAAGGAGAGTAACAGCCCTCTACTAAACTTCTTCACAAGGGATAAATCTCATTCGGGCATAACGCTTGCTTGAGGGGCGCGAGGCTTTTTGCGCGTCCCTCTCAAGCACTGGTTAGGTACCGAATTCATGGATGACCTCAATGACACCTACGATGTTTGAGTTCAGTTCTTCCAAACGCTCCGCAGGCACCCACCACTCAGTGTGCTTCGAACCGCCTACAGTTTGAATAGGAAACTGGGACATAAATTCTTTTCTCACGCTGTACTGTGTGACGAAACCTTTGCCGCTTTCCTTTACGTTGCAGTCGCGTGCGATCTGGATCGCATAATCTTCATTTGTGACTGGATAGAATATCGGCTGTTCCGGCAACCGAGGTGGCCATGCCTTGAACCCGCTTTCTTCGACTAGTGCAAGTTCTTTTGGGCCGGTTGGTCTATAAAGTGTGATGGTTTCTTCCATGGCTCTGTTCCTAGGCACTTAACGCGAAGCTCAGCCGCCGCCGTAGGCGGTCGGCTGCAGCGCGTGGTTGGGCGCTGGGCTCGTCACGTTACGAAACCCACTGAACGGCCTCTAGCGCGGAAGATTCCGTCTACGCCCTCTGGAAGCTTCTCCTTTGGGTGGAGTGACCACAGTCCCCAGACATCGTCATCCTGATACGTCATTGCTCTCAGGGTAACTCGGTTTCTTTACAAAAACTCCGCTTACTGGATCAGGTGGGGTGGGTGATCCGCGCGAAGCGGTATAGCATTCGCACCGAGCAGGCGTATGTTCACTGGATTCGTCGTTTTATTTTGTTTCATAAAAAGCGGCACCCCGCGGAGATGGGCGCGCCGGAGGCGGAAGCCTTTCTTTCGTTTCTGGCCGTTGAGCGCCGGGTGGCTGCCGCTACCCAGAATCAGGCGCTGAACGCCATTGTATTTCTCTACCGCCAGGTTTTGAAGCAGGAGCTGGGCGAGATGAGTAGTCTCCATCGGGGCTACGAAGGGTCAGGGCTACGAAGGGAGCGGACTTGCTCCGCAATCCCGACCCACTTTTGTGAGGGTTTCTCCCCGACAGCAGGTGACGTTGGCTACATGACCGCCTGGATCCCGAGCGAGCCGAAATTCCTGGCCTGGAAGTTCTGGTAGAACATGCTGCGGAGCTTTTCGGCTTCGTTGTCGTAAGCGTCTTTGTCCCGCCAGGTGTTGCGTGGGTTGAGCATGTCGGCCGGCACGTCCGGGCATGACTTTGGCATCTTGAGGTTGAATACCGGATGGTTGTGGTAGCCGACGTCGTCGAGGTCGCCACGCAGCGCCGCATCGAGCAGCGCGCGAGTGTGCTTTATCGAGATGCGTCTGCCGGTGCCGATGGCGCCGCCGGACCAACCGGTGTTGAGCAAGATACAGCGGGCCTTGTTCTGCTTGATCTTGCGCTCGAGTATCTCGGCGTAGACCGACGGCTTCTGTGACATGAACGGCGCACCGAAGCAAGCGCTGAACGCTGCTTTCGGTTCCGTGAGCCCGACTTCTGTGCCAGCCAGTTTCGCGGTAAAACCCGACACAAAGTGATACATCACTTCTTTGCCCTCCAGCACCGACACCGGGGGCAGCACGCCAAAGGCGTCCGCGGTCAGCAGAACGATGGTGTCAGGGTGCGGCCCGCGTGCGCCGGGGGCGACATTGGGGTTGCAGGAAAGCGGGTAGGAGAAGCGGGTATTTTCGGTGAGCGAGCTGTCGGCGAGATCGAGGTCTTGCGGGTCAGTGTCTTCCATGCGTTTGCCCGGCAGCGGCGGCACATTTTCAATGAGTGTGCCGGGCATGGACAGCGCGGCTGCGATGATAGGTTCGGCCTGTTTGTCGAGGTCGATGAGCTTGGCGTAGCACCCGCCTTCGAAGTTGGAAATGCCGGCGCCCGTCCACGCATGTTCATCGTCGCCGATGAGCTCGCGCTGCGGGTCTGCTGACAAGGTGGTCTTGCCGGTGCCGGAAAGCCCGAACAGTATCGCGCCGTCGCCGCGCTTGCCGACGTTGGCTGAGCAGTGCATCGATAGCTCGCCGATCTCGGGCAACAGAAAGTTCATAACAGTGAACATGGTCTTTTTGACCACGCCGCAATAGTCGGCGCGCCCGGCGACCAGACCGATGCGGTTCTTGATGTCGATGATGACCGCGCGTTCGGACAATGTGCCATCGCGCTGCGGATGGCAACGGAAAGAGGGCACGTTCAGCATGGTCCAGCGTTTGGCAGCGCCGTCGTCGATGCCTTCTACGCCCGAGGCAAACATGTTGTCAGCAAAAAAGGCGTGAGTCGCGTACTCGCCGACAAAGCGGTAGGGGATCGCGTAGCTCTGGTCCCAGCCACAGTACACGTCTTTCACATACAGGGTCGCGTTTTTCTCTCTGATCTGCTGAACAACGCGCTTGAGCAACGCAGCGAACCTGTCGGGGTCGAACTTCTTGAAATCCTCCTTCCCCCAAACTTTGTCCTCAATCTCGGGGCGCGCCACACAAAA
>JBPCXK010000119.1:0-4546 GCA_051008635.1 Gammaproteobacteria bacterium | reverse complement strand
GTTTGAAATCGACAAAGGTGTCGCGCATGAGCTCGCCCATCACCTCGCGGCTCAGGGGATCGGCGGCAAACGCCTCGACGGCATCCGACAGCGTACGCGGCAAATAGGTGACGCCAAGCTCTTCGAGTTCTGCATCGGTCTTGAGATACATGTTGTCGGTATGAGGAGAGCCGGGATCGATTTTCTCGCGTATGCCTTCGAGCCCCGCCGCAAGGACCATCGCGCCGCCGATGTAGGGGTTGTTGGAGATATCCGCCGCGCGCAACTCCACTCGCCCGCCACCGAGCGGCACGCGCAGGGAATTCGTCCGGTTGTTGTTACCGAAGCACGCGAACACCGGCGCCCAGGTGAACCCCGACATGCTGCCTTCCTTGATGAGCCGTTTGTAGCTGTTGACCGTCGGCGAGATGACCGCGCACAACGCGGGAAGATGTTTCAACACGCCGCCGATGAAGTAGTACCCGATGTCGCCCAGGTTGCAGCCGCGCGGATCGTCGCTGGAATCGAAAAGATTTTCGCCGGTTTCGATGTTCGCCAGCGACATATTGTAGTGGGCGCCGCTGCCGGCGCGGTCGGAAAACGGCTTCGGCATGAACGAGGCGAAAAAGCCGTGTTGGTGAGCGATCTCGTGCACCAGCAGCCGGAAAAACACAAAGCGGTCCGCCATCGTCAGGCCGTCGAAATACATAAAGTCGATTTCGAATTGGCCGTTTCCATCTTCGTGATCGAAAGAATAAACGTCATAACCGCAACTGTTCAGCGCATCCACGATAGCCCCGAGCGTATCGAAGCTGTCGAGAGTGGAGCGCGTGTCGTAGGCGGGTTTGGGATTCGAGTCACGCGGCCCGATCGGCCCATAGCCCCCGTCTTCCGTATCTTGTAAAAGAAAAAACTCCGGTTCGATGCCGAAGTTGAAGCGATATCCCATGTCCTCCGCCTGCTTGAGAACGCCTTTGAAAATGTTGCGCGAACACGCCTCGAAGGGTTTGCCCTCGCACCACAGATCGCTGGCAAACCAGACGACCTCAGGGTTCCACGGTAATACGATGGCCGACGTCGGGTCCGGGTGTGCTGAGACCTCCTCGTCGCTGACGTCCTGCGGCACGCCGTCGAGCGCCGCGCCCGTGAACAGCTCCGAGCCCTTCAGCATACGGTCCAGATGGGACAGCGGAACAGTTTTGGCTTTGGACACGCCATGGATGTCGACATATCCGGACAGCGCGTACTTGACGCCCTGGTCTTTGAGTTTTTCGGCGAGTTTCGAATTATTGTCGCTCATGCTTTCCCCTTGTGCTTCGACGGTCGCTGTCGTTCAGACCCGACAACAAATTAACTAACCAATCAATTAGAATACACTTGTACCAAAAACGAACCGGCCCCGTCCAGAGTCGATGCCGCAAGTGCAGCACAGTCTCGGCGCTGACAACCGGGACAAAGAGCTACTCGCATGTCCAGTAAGTTTGCCCGCAACCTCGATTGGAATCTGCTGAAGGTTTACATGGAGATCGTCAGAGCCGGCGGCATCACGCAGGCGGCGCAGGGCTTGTTCAAGAAACAGCCCACCGTCAGCATCGCGTTGAGACGGCTGGAGGAGGCGGTCGGCGCACAGCTGTGCCATCGCGGCCCGCGTGGCATCGTGCTGACCGATGCGGGTCAGTTGCTGGCCGAAACCGGCGCTGACATCGAGCAATTGATCCAGAACCTGCCCAACTACATCGCCGGAGCGGGCACGGATGTCCGCGGGCGCGTTCGCATGCAAGTGATCAGCAACATAGTCAACAGCACGCTCGATGAGGCGATCGCTGCCTTCAACGAGAGCTATCCTCATGTGGAAATCGACATTGAGGTCGTGACCTGGGAGACCGTTGGGCGCGCGTTGCTGCGCGGCGATACCGATGTCAGTGTTGCGCCGGCGCGATTCAGGCACACGGCGCTCAGTTACGACCTGTTGTTCAAAGAAGTGCACCGGCCGTACTGCGGCAGGCCGCACAAGCTGTTTGGCAAAACCGTGCATGAGCCGCCACTGCTGGCTGACGAGCAATTCATACTGACCGGGGCCGATGAGCCCGACGAGTTGACGAGATATCGATTGCGACATGGCCTGGGCAAGCACCTCGTTGGCGTGTCCGAACACCTGGAAGAGGCCAGGCGTCTGACAGTGCTCGGCGCGGGCATTTGCTTTCTGCCGGAGGCCTATGCGGAACCCGACGTGTCCCGCGGGCGTCTCTCTGCGCTGACCAATGGCGTCGACCAGCCGTCGATGGACATATTTATCATCACCAATCCGGGCGCTCCGCGGAATCTAGCGGTGCAGCGGTTTCTCGAGGAGTTGTGGCATCGCCTGCCCGGTCAATGACGCTTGACCGGCTTGCTGATCACGGTCGGCCTGGCCTCACTGCGTTGATTGAAAGCTGGCGCGATATTAACCGCATCAATACGCGCCATTAAAAATCAGGCAGTTGTGGCGGTTACGGCGCGGTCGCAAACTGGGCCCCGGTTCACTAGTGGGAGTAAACCTGATGCCGGATCCGACCACAGGCGAATTTCGCGGCAGCCGCAACATAAAAAAACTCAGCCGGATTTCCCAGACCAAACAGGACGAAGAGATCAAACGTTGCCTGGAGCTGGGTCTGGAAGCCGCCGACTCCATTAACGATCGCACGATCTCCCTGTTCAGCCGGGGCCATCAGCCGGCGTTTGCGGGCATCAATACATTCATGAAGTCGCCGTACTGCGAAGACATTCGCAAAGTGGGCAACTACGAGGCGGCGTTTCTCGGGATCCCGTTCGACACGGGCACTACCTACCGCCCCGGCACGCGCTTCGGGCCGCAGGCGGTGCGGCGCATATCGGCGGTCTACGACGGCTACTCGGTCGACGGCGCGGTTGACCTGTTCGAAGAGCTCGACTTCTGCGACGCGGGCGATGTGTTCGTCATACCCGGCAATATCGAAAAGACTTTCGATCAGGTCTCGAAAGCGGTCTCACACGTTTATACATCCGGTGCGTTTCCGATTCTGATCGGCGGCGACCACAGTCTCGGTTATCCTAACGTGCGTGGCATCGCGCCGCACATCGACGGCAACGTCGGCATCATTCATATCGACCGGCACATCGACATGCAGGATATGGATATGGACGAGCGCATGCACACGACGCCGTGGTACTGGACCACCAATGATCACGAGAGCGCGCATCTGCACGGCTCGCATCGTGATCACAGCCACATGCACGATGTCGGTCTGTCGAATTGCCCGCCCAAGAATCTCGTGCAGATGGGTATCGGCGGCTGGTACGGATCGCGCCCGGGTTCACAAGTCGCGCGCGAGCGCGGCTCGAGTGTGTTGACCATGACAGACATCGAAGAGCTCGGCCCCGCGGGCGTCGCACAGCGCGCGTTGGAACTCGCGTGGAAAGACGCCAAAGCCGTGTTCCTGTCTTTCGACATCGATTCGATCGATCCCGGTTTCGCGCCTGGCACGGGTACCCCGGAGCCGGGCGGCCTGCTGCCGCGCGAAGCGCTGGAGATCGTGCGGTTGATCGCGCGTGAAGGTCTGTGTGGTATGGAGGTGGTAGAGGTCTCACCGCCCTATGACGTCAACGACAACACAGCGCAACTCGCGTGCCGTGTCGTTCTCGATGCGCTCGGCACCATGGTAGTAGAGGGCAAGCTCGGCCATCGCGACAAGGTAATGGTCGCGGGCTAGGGCGCCAGAATGCTGGCGTTACTGTTCGTCGGTTTCTTGTTCGGGCTGCGCCATGCGCTGGAAGCCGATCATCTCGCGGCAGTGGTCGCCATCAGTTCCGGCAGCCACTCGCCGGCACAAAGCGTCAGGCAGGGCGTGGCGTGGGGAGTTGGGCACAGCGCCACGCTACTGGTGATCGGCTCCATCGCGTTGAGTCTGGACACACTCATCCCCGTTTTGTTTGCGGGTACGCTGGAGCTGATTGTGGGTTTTGCGCTGGTCGCGCTCGGCTTCGACGTGCTGCGGCGTGTGCTGCGGCAGCGCCTGCACGGCCATTTCCATTCTCACGGCGACGGTACCAGACATTGTCACCTGCATTCGCACCTGCGCAGGCCGGAACACGACCACAAACATCGCGAAGCGATCCCGGTCAGAGCACTGCTGATTGGTTTCGTCCACGGCACGGCAGGCTCGGCGGCGCTCATCCTCATCGCCTTGCAATCGACTACATCGTTCTGGTGGGGCGTCGCGTACATTGTGCTGTTCGGGGTCGGTTCGATTGTCGGGATGGGCCTGTTGTCGGCGGTCATCACCTGGCCGGCGCGCTACTCCAAATCGGGCATGGCATGGTTGCAAACCGCGGCAGGCTTCGTAACGATCGCAATCGGTGCTCACCTGATATACGCAATCGGAATCGCGAAAGGGTTGTTCAACGCGGGCTTCGGCACGCTTGTCGCGATGATGTAGGCGGAGAGAGAACTCAGACGAGCTAACTCGGGTCACTTGACGCTTACCGATAATAGACTACTCTTTCTAATGGGATATGCGGGACGCGTTCTGCGCGAGTCTCGTATCTGGCC
>JBPCXK010000118.1:0-14564 GCA_051008635.1 Gammaproteobacteria bacterium | reverse complement strand
CGCGGATGGTGTGGCAGGCGGCCTTGTAGGCGTTTTTGTCCTCCTTCTTCATCGCCTTGATCCAGTCGAACGTCTTGCAGCCTCCTTCCATGGCCAGCTCGACAAAGGCGTCACGCGTGCCGGAGGTCGGTGGCGGACCCAGCACTTCGATCTTGTCGGCCGGCAGGCTGGCATTCACGTCTTTCCAGGTCTTGTACGGGTTGGGTACGAACTTCGCCCCACCGTCGGGACTCGGTACATTCTTGGCGAGCGCCAGGAAAATATCCTTGCGGTTCAGCTCCATGGGCTTCACAGCCTTGGAGTTCGCCATCACGATGCCGTCGTAGCCGATCTTGACCTCGACGATGTCGCCAACACCGTTCTTTGCGCAGTTCTCGACTTCCGACTTCTTGATCCGTCGTGAAGCATTGGTGACGTCCGGGTGTTGGACCCCAACGCCGGCGCAGAACAGTTTCAGGCCGCCGCCGGAACCGGTCGATTCAATCTTCGGGGTCTTGAATGAGGTTGATTTGCCGAATTCCTCGGCGACGACCGTGGCGAACGGGTACACGGTAGAAGAACCGACGATGCTGATGTAGTCGCGGCTTTGCTGCGCATAGGCAGCGCTTGCCATGACAGCGGTCGCCGCGGCAGCGAGAATTACACGTTTGTAAATCACATGAGCCTCCTGTGAGCGATGGGTGAACTTGCGCTCTTTATACAGGTGCGATGTTACAGAAATGTTGCGCCGTCGATATTTCGACAGACTTTGCTTAATATTTGATTAAGAAGAGTTTTTTCGCTCAAAAGTGAGCGGATCTACTTCTTTTCCATCTCTTGAACGATATGTTGCAACTCGGTATGACGTACGTCCTTGCCGAGCACCATGTAGACCACGTGCTCGCAGATGTTCTGGGCGTGATCGCCAATGCGCTCGAGAGCTCGGGCGGTCCACATGACATCCATCACCCGACGGATAGCGCGCGGGTCTTCCATCATGAAGGTGATGGATTGGCGCTGGATGGACTCGTACTCTTCGTCGACCTGCGCGTCTTCCTTGACTACCTCGATGGCCATCTCGGCGTCGAGACGGGCAAAGGAGTCCAGTGCCCGGCGCAGCATTTGCAACACCAGCTTGCTGAGGTGCTTGATCTCACGATAGTGGTTGCTCGGGCGTTGCTGGCTCGCCAGCCGGGAGGCCAGGAAACCGATCTTCTCCGCCTCGTCTCCCATACGCTCGAGGTCGGTGATGGTCTTGATGATCGCCACGATCAGGCGCAGGTCGCTGGCCGCCGGTGAGCGCAAGGCGAGGATGCGGCTGCATTCCTCGTCGATGGACACTTCCATGTGGTTCACCTTGTAGTCGTCGTGCGCCACCGCCAGCCCCAGCTCGCTGTCGCCTTCGGTCAGCGCGTCGATAGCTCTTTGCAGCTGTCCTTCCACCATGCCGCCCATCGAGAGCACGTTGTTACGCAGATTTTCGAGCTCGGTGTTGAATTTGCGCGAGATGTGGTCGGTGAAATTTGCTTTTTCCACTGGTTAGTCTGTCTGAGTTTGTACCCGTTCGGGCGGGAAATGACATGTGAAGATGCTGCCCTTGTCGAGTTCGCTGTCGATTTCGAGCCAGCCCTGGTGCCGTTGTAGGGCGTGTTTGACGATCGCCAACCCCAGCCCCGTACCGCCGCCGGCGTCGGTGCGCGCGCGGCCGGTATCGACCCGATAGAAACGTTCCGTCAAACGAGGAATGGACTCCTCGGGAATTCCCGGGCCGGTATCCTCGATGGTCACATGACCGCCGTCGTCGTCTATGTGCCAACTGATGTCGACGCGCCCGTCCTGCGGCGTGAACTTGACCGCGTTGGCCACGAGGTTGGAAACCGCGGACTGAATCTCCGACTCCGAGCCGAGGAGCCTGCCGTTCCCATTAAGATCCAGATTGATTTCCTGTGGGCGCTCTTCCAGGGCGAGCGCTTCTTTGCGGATGAGCGCCAGCAGGCCTTTGACGTCCACTGGCTCCATCGACGCGTAGCCTTCGGCCGACTCGAGGCGTGATAGCTCGAGCAGGTCGCCGACAATGGCGTTCATGCGCCCGGCCTGGGCACGCATCTCGCGCACCGGCTGTGACCACGTAGCGGGAATCTCTTCCTCGGGCGCGTCTTCCAATGCGTCCAGATAGCCCGTAATTACCGTCAATGGCGTGCGCAGCTCGTGGGAGGCATTGGCCACGAAGTCGCGGCGGGTGCGTTCGAGGTTAACTTCGCGGGTGATATCCTTGACCAGCAGTAGTTGCTGATCGTCGCCGTAGCGTACCAGTTGCAGCGACAACTGCTGGCCATCGTTGACTGGTGACGCCATTTGCAGGGGATTGTCCTGGTCGTTCCCCTCGAGGTAGGCGACAAATTCCGGTTGCCGAAGCAGGTTGTCGATGCGGTGCCTGCGGTCGGTTTTCTTGCGCAGGCCGAGCAGGCGGCTGGCCGCTTTGTTGAACCAGGTGATTTCGTGCTGTGGGTTCAGCACGACGGCGCCGTCCGGCAGCGCAGCGGTGGATTTGCGGAATTCCTTCAGCACGCGGCGCACCTGCTTGCGGCGCTTGCGGTCGCTGCGTTGCAGATGGTAGATGTAAGAGTTGAGCTCTCCCCAAACGCCGGGCGCATCAGGTCGCTCGGCCTTTTTGGGCCGGTCGAGCCAGAGCGCAGTTCGATAGAGGTTGAAAAGGTGCCATGCCAGACAACCGAGCGCCGCCAGCAGCAGCCATAGCGTAACTTGCCCGTAAAACAGACCGAGCAGGCCAGCGCCCGCGAAAATAAACGACAGCCGAATGACGGTGGTTGACCACAGCGTGGAGAGCATTTAACTACGTCGCCGGCACTTGCTACTTTGGACGTCGGTAAACCGTTGCGGTATTGACCGCGGACGGTTTGGGGCTAGCCCGCATTTCTCACCCCGGGAAGAGATGATCGCGCCGAGATTTGATTTCACAAAGCATTTTCTGATCGAGCGGAATACGAGCTGTATTTCCGAGTGAAGAAAATGCGTTGTGGAATCAAAGATCAAGCCAGCGCCGCCATCGTGGTAAGAAATGCGGGCTAGCCTGCGTGCGTGGAAAAGCGGTAGCCTGCCCCGCGCACGGTCTGTATGTATTTGTCATGTCCGCGGCGGGCCAGCGCCTTGCGCAGCCGCCGGATGTGCACGTCTACGGTGCGCTCCCCCACATAAACATTGCCGCCCCACACGCGGTCGAGCAGTTGGCCGCGGCTGTAGACCCGCTCCGGATGGGACATGAAGAAACTCAACAGCCGGTACTCGGTCGGGCCGAGGGAGACGGCATGCCTGTCGACCGTGACCCGATGGCTGGCCGCGTCCAGACACAGGCCGTTGACCTTGATCTTGCTGTCTTCGCCGCCCGGGGAGTTGCGTCGCATCACCGCGTTGATGCGCGACAGCAGCTCGCGCGGTGAAAACGGCTTGGTCACGTAGTCGTCGGCGCCACTGTCCAGGCCGGCTACCTTGTCGCGTTCGTCGGCGCGCGCCGTAAGCATGATCACGGGTATCTCGCTCGTGTTCTGGTCGCGCTTGAGCGAGCGCATCAGCTCCAGGCCGCTGGTGTCGGGCAACATCCAGTCGATGAGAATCAGGTCGGGTAAGTGGTCGGCAATGCGGGCCCGTGCAACCTGGCAATCCTCGGCCTCCTGCACATCAAACTCCGCCCGCCGCAACCCGAAAGCGATCATCTGACGGATCGGCGCTTCGTCCTCGACGATGAGAATCTGCTTCCTGTTCATTGGCAACACCATTACATTGTTGCGCACAGATTACACCAGCAGTTTGTTACATTTATGTTACAGAAGCTGCATATCAATAGGTTACCGCTAATTTTACGCGAATCGCGGTGGATTGAGGAGGCGGTCGCGCGGGAACAAAGCGGGATTTGCAAATGTGCCGTCCGGGGCTGCTTACCGACTCGAAAACGATAGATGCTCGATGGGGAGGAGATGCGCCAGGGAGAAAGGGTCTCCCTGGTGCGCCTCGGAAGTTATGAGGGAGGCGAGCGCCGACTCCGATCCGATCGTAGCACCCCCAGATCTTGGAGCACTCGCACGGACGCGTCTCCTCGGAACCACACTGAGTTGTCCGTCAGTCGGACAACGAAGGCGGTCCTGCTCATTTTACCAGTCGACCAGAATACAATGTAGTTAACCTGTGCCGCATCGATTAGCAACACTCGCCCACGTTGTGTGTGCTTACCGACGTAATCCATTGTCTTTTGGCGGATATAAAGAGCCAGGCCAGGCTCCTCTTCGGCACCGAACCAGTGCGTCTCCTCTGCGAAGATCCGCTCGGAAACAATACGCGCAATTTCTTCAGTCTCCGTGCGACCCAACAACAACCTGTACAGCTCTTGTTCGGTGACTTCTATCATGCGAATTCCCTTTCACTGGCGAGGGCACTCCTGTGGCCGTTCCAGATCCCACCTATCGCTCAACGAAACGTCTGTCGGCGGGTAACAGACGTGTCTGACAACCAGACTGCATTGTACAGAAACTACTCGATCTCGCAATCGGCCATCAGAAATCAAACGCCGCGACCGGACTTGGCGCTTGTGAGCCACCGTTCAATTGTGCTTCCACGCCTGGCGCCGGCAGATCACGTCCACATCGCAGTATTTGCAAGTTTGCGTATCACCCCACGCCGGTAACGGCGCACCGCCCTCAATTGCAGCGGCCAGCGCTATCAAACGTTGCGTTGTGGCCCCGACCATCGCGGTGAGCGTGCCACCTTCGAGGCATGCACCGGTTTTGACCCGCTCGTCTTTGCCCAACAGTACAAACTCCGCTCGTTCCACGCCATCCAGTAGAGCAGCATAGGTCGTCAACTGCACGTCTTCGCCTGTATCGACCGCGCACTGGTGGGCGGCCGCCCCGGTCTTGTAGTCGACAACCGCAGCAGCACCGTGCGCGCGGTCGATACGGTCTACCCGCGCCGTAATCTTGAGCCCGTCGATCAGCTGTGTTTCGAGTTTCAGCTCCGTACCGGCGGTTTGCCAGCTCGCGTTGCGCTGGCGTTGCCAATCGATATAGGCCGGAACCAGCGCGAGCCAGCGGTGCAGCCAGGCGCGGTGGAGGAAGTTGTCGTCAGTGTCTTTGGCGAAAACGCGTTGGGAAATATCAATCAGTAAATCTTCGGCCGCGCCTTGATTCGATGCTGTCACGGGCCCGCGGAACGGGCCGGGTAACCCCGCCACATCGCCGTGAAAAGCATGGAGGCAGCGGTGCACGCGCTCGCCGTAATCGGATTTGCGCAGCGCATCAAAGATCTCGTCCGGCGGTTTCAGTCCCAGGCAGTCCGCGGCGAAATAACGGTAGGGACAATCGATGAGCCGCTGATGCGCGCTCGCCGACAGCGTGAGCTGCGCGCGTGGGGCCGGTGCGCTCGGCGCCGGCATGGCTTCCATCTGCGGGTAGCCAAAGTCATCCGCAGCCTCGATCTGCGCGTCCGGCTGATCGATGAGGTGCGTGCTCGGCGCCACGGAGAGGTCCGTGCCCCAGGCCAGGTGGTGAAAGCTGCGCAGACATTCCAGCCACGGGCTGACGACCACGGGCTCGGCATTGCGTTCCGTTTGCACGGTGAGGAGCACGTCGGGCGCGGCCACCAGCAAGCGGCGAAAACGATGGAATCGCTGGTCCAGCGTGTCGCGCCAGGTAGCGAGACTGAACTCGTGGCGCACGCCCTCGTTAAAAATCGGCGATTCGGCCGGCGCACCGGGGTAGCTGGCGGCGTCCACGCCCGCGATGATAAGCCCGTCGAAGCGCGCAAGGTGAGTCTGTTCCGTGCCGATGAGCTCGACCGCCCTCGAGACACCGGCCGGCCGGAAATTTTGTGTTTCCAGCACGCGCGCAAGCCAGCGCCGCCACTCGAGCCAGTCCATATCGATTTGGCGCCCGCTGATGGCCGCGCGCATGACGTCGAGCTCCTGCAGGATGCGTACACCCGCGGCATCGGCCTCGAATGCCTTGCTCATGCCCAGTCGCGACAGGCTCAGCTCCAGCGCATCCAGATAGGCCTGGGTGCGGGCAGGTCGGGCATGAACGAGATCGAGCAATGGTTCGGCCGCATGCTCCAGGTCGTCGAGCAGGGCGTGCAGGTCCGCGGCAGCGGCCTGCGACCAGGCGCCAACTTCGTTCAGCCGCGATGCCCGTCGATCGATGTGTTGGCGGTAGCGACGCAGATCACGGGGGATGTTCTCGTGCCGGATGATGTCGCGCTCCAGACGATAGACGTTGGCGAGATGCTTGTCCCGCTCGGCATCCGGCCAGGTGAATGGCGACTTCAATACATCGAGCAGTGGCTGGTAGGCGAATTCATCCTCGACGACTTGTAACCACCGTTCTACCGCGGCCGCCGCGCTGGTCGTCGACAGGGCCCAGCCAGCTTTGTCCTGCATCGCAACGCCTGCGCGTTCCAGCAGCGCGCGCACACGCCGGGCCAGCCGCCGGTCGCTGGTAACGATGCCGATGTGCCGTTTGCCATCGAGCAGCCACTGGCGGACCTGAATGTCGATGCCCTGGGCGTGCGATTCGGCGTCTTTGGCGAGCAGCAGGCTCAGGCGGTCGGCGAAGGGGTCTTGCGGAACGTGCCTGGCGAAGTCACGCGCGCGCGTCGCGAGATCGTCGTGTTGCCATGCGTAAGTGCGCTCGAGCGCGGCCTCGAACGGGTCCGGCGCGGCGTCGATCTGGTGCGCGGGGAGCGCAAGCGCGTCGAGCATATTTTGGGTGACAGGGTCTTCGGCGCTCATTGCGGTGATAAAGATCTGCGCCTGGCCGCGTTCGCACAAGGCGCGCACAAGACGCGCCTCGGCGGGCAGCAGATGATCGAAGCCGCTGAAGTAAAGGAATTCGCCGTCCTGCGCGAGGTCGTCGCGCATCAATGTGTCGACGTACGCCGCGACGGGATCTATGCGGCCTTCGGCGTCGATTTGGCGGTGCCAGGCCAGCCACAAGGTGTGCACCAGTTCCGCCTCATGGCTCATGGGCTTGAGCTCTTCGCAGACGCCGTATCCGCTTGCGATGCGCTCGCGGAAAGCCGCGAGGTCGGCAGGGATTTGCACGCGGCGCTGGATCAGTTCGTCGAACAGGGCCAGCAGGCTGGCTGCGAGTTGCCACGGATCGGCGCCGCCGAAGAGATCGGGGTAGTGGCGCAATTCTTCCACCAACAGCAGCTCGCGGCTTTGCTCGTTGAGGACGGGGAGCGGCGACCAGATACGTGAGCGAACCCAGGATTGCAGGGTCTCGATGCGCGGGCCGAGCAGGGCGGCGTGACCCGCGCGTTGCGCCTCGTCCAGCAGGTGGGCGCGCAGATCGTTGGCGGTCTGCCGGCCGGGGAGCAGTATGGTTATCCTGCTGAGATCCGGCAGCTCAGCCTTGAAGCGGGCGGCGACTTGTGCGGCAAGGACGCGGTGCGCATCCTCGCCGAAAGGAGTCAGCACAACCGGCTCGCTGCCGGCAGGCTGTGTCAGCGTTCCAGGTATTGCAGCTTATCCGGTTTGTTCTCCCATTCCTTGGCGTCTTCGGGCGCTTCCTTCATGGCGGTGATCACCGGCCAGTCTTGTGAAAGCTGCGCGTTGAGCTCCAGAAACTGCCGCTGATCTTCGTTCAGGTCGTCCTCCGACAGGATGGCGTCGATGGGACACTCCGGTTCGCACAGCGTGCAGTCGATGCACTCGTCGGGATCAATGACGAGGAAGTTCGGGCCTTCATGAAAACAATCGACGGGACAGACTTCCACACAATCAGTGTACTTACACTTGATGCAGTTTTCAGTAACGACGAAGGTCATGAACAGGGCTCCGATGACAACGATAAACAATTATCGCTATTTTACCCGTAATCGGACAGCGAGTGGGAATGCCTACCAACTATTGCGCAGTTCGCGCAGCTTCAGGAACACCGTTTTCGGGTCTGGACTTTCGGGGAGATCGTTAAACGCTTCGCGCAGTCGCGCGATGACACTTGGGCTGTGCAAACGGAAGAAGGTGTTGATTTCTTTTTCGAGCGCCAGTGTGGAGACCAACGCGTGGTCCGGGTTCTGATTCTTGACATCGGTGAGCAGGCTGGCGGCCTTTGCGTTGTCGGGTTCGCGGTCCAGCGTGAACTCCAGATTGTTGGCGATGTAGTCGTGACCCGGATAGATCTGGGTTTCGTCGGGCAGCTTCGCGAGCTGCATCGCGAAGGTGTCGTACAGCTCGCTCGGGTGGCCGCCGTTGTGGCAGTTACCTGCGCCGGCGTTGAACAGGGTATCACCGCAAAAGAGGGCGGGCGTATCGGTGTGCGAGAGCAGACACACATGACTCATCGTATGCCCGGGGGTGTCGAGCGCCTCCAGTTCCACTGTTGTTCCCACCTTGATTACATCTCCCGCGGCCAGGCCGCGGTCAACGCCGGAAATTTTGTTGCGGGCGTTAGCATGCGCCAGCAGCCTGGCGCCGGTCGCCGCGATCATTGGCCGGTTGCCGCCGGTGTGATCGCCGTGCTCGTGGGTGTTGAGAATCTGCGTGACGTTCCAGCCCTTGTCTCGCGCGGCGCCCAGACATTTTTTGTGGTCGAGCGGATCCACTGCCATGGCCTCCCCGGTTTCACGGCAGGCGATCAGATAATTGAAGTTCCGGTATGCGTTGCCGGTCCAGATTTGTTCGACGAGCACTGATGTTTCCACTGAACGCAATGTTACGAATGGTATCATGCATGATGATGGCTACGCTCACCGAACAACTCGTCGACCTCATCGTCGCCAAACCTATAAACGATCACGATCGGGAGCGGGCAGCGTTGTTTGTTCTCGACGGCGTAGCCAACGCGCTCGCGGGACGTAATTCTCCTCCCGGCAGGATACTGACCGCGTGGGCGAAGCGAACCGGCGCTGGCTCCGACAAGGGCGCGTTCCTGATGGGCGCGCTGATGCATATTCTCGAAGTCGACGACCTGCATCGCGCGTCGGTGGTTCACCCTGGTTGTGTGGTGGTGCCCGCGGCATGGACGGTTGCCCGGCGTGAAGGCCTGTCCGGTCTTGATTTCGTGACCGCGACATTGCGCGGTTTCGAGGCCACATGCCGGGTGGGGATGGCGGTCGGTCCAGCCCACTATCGCGTGTGGCACAACACCGGCACGTGCGGACCGTTTGGTTCCGCCATGGCGGTGGCGTCGTTGCTGAATCTGGGTAGCGAGGCGGCAATAAGCGCGTTGGGCAATGCCGGTACCCAATCCTCCGGCTTATGGCAGTTTCTCGAGACCGGCGCCATGAGCAAACATCTGCACGCGGGCCACGCCGCGCAGGCGGGCTTGCTCGCAGCTGATCTCGCGACGCACGGTTTTACTGGACCGCCAGCGATTCTGGAGGGAGACAAGGGTTTGTTCGCAGGGGCCTGTCCGGACGCCGATCCCGATGCTGTCGTTCGTGACCCTGATGCGCCCTGGCAGTTACATGCATCCTCAATCAAACCATGGCCGTCGTGCCGTCACACGCATCCGGCCATCGACGCGGCGCAGGAACTGCGCGCCGGTTTGGAACCCCGGGACGTCGAGCGGGCAACGGTACGGGTGTACCAGGCGGCGGCGGATGTCTGCGACAACCCCACCCCCCAAGAGCACATACGAGGCGAAGTTTTCGCTGCAACACTGTGTTGCAGCCGCGCTGACGCATGACGTTGTCGATTTCGACGCCTTCGAGGCTCCCGCGCGTGAGGAGCTTGGTAGCCTGGCAAGGCGCGTTGTAGTCGGGGTCGCCGAGCCCTATGCAACAAGCTACCCGCAGGCATGGGGCAGCGCTGTCGAGGTCATCGGCAACGACGGATCGAAGCGCGAGGCATCCCGCGTGCACGCCAAAGGCGACCCGGAAGCGGCGCTCAGTTCTGACGAGATGATCGCAAAGGCTTCGCGGCTGATGAATTTTGGCGGTGTAGAAAATCCCCAACGGCTCGTCGATGCGATTCTGGCGTTGGCGGATGACGGCCCGTTACCGGCACTGCCTCTCTGACAGAGCCGCTCCTGCACAAGCCTTTGCAGGTTGGGCTGAGCGCGGCGAAGCCCAACGTGCGATGGTGTCTACCGGCACCCCGCTGGGCTTCGCTTCTCGCCGCCCATCCGTCCCGCGTGGCTGCGTTGCTTCGGCAGTGAGATAGCCGGCTATTTAACTGCCTCGCGCCTTGCCACACGGGCTAGGCCTAAGAAATGCAAACTTATTTCTGGCAGAACCCTAACCCGGCATAGCCGGAACCAAAGATGTGCCTCTTCAACGGCGGACTTTACCACCCCTTGCCTACCGCAACGCCGGCGTTTGAGGCGCGCGGCCGTGGACAAGGCGTGGAAAAGTCCGCCTCACCCCGGCGCGACCGCCGGTCGAGAAATTCTTGGTCTTTTCGTCCAGGATTTCAGTGGTAAGGTACTAAGCGGACTTACGTGCGCTGAACAACCCCCAACGCTGTTCGCCGGTTTCTATCCGCGAGATCTTGGCCGCCCAGTGCTGCGCCAGCTCGGCGGTACCTTTCCTTGGCGCCTGATCGTTGTTCATCAGCCGCTGCAGCTCGTGTTGGTGGATAGTCAGAAACTGCGGCGTGCGGTCTTCGCTTTTGATATCGGTGAAGCCGGCCTTCGCGAGCAGTTTGCCGTACTCGTCGATCGTGTGGAGTGTGTAGCCGCGCTGTTCCACATAAGCCAGAAACGCGTCGCTTTTCTCGCCTTCATGCCAGCAGTAGTCGGTGAACAGGAGTCGGCCACCTTTGGTAAGCGCGGATTTGATGATGGTGAACAAACGAGGTTTGTCGGTGATGTGCAGGAACACATCGCGGCTGTAGGCTGCAGCGTATTCGTTTTTGGTTTTTATCTGAAGACAATCGCCGTGCTCGAGCGTGACGAGTTTCCCGAGCTTTTCCCTTTCGCAGCGTTCCTTCGCGCCGGCTATCATGTTGGATGACAGGTCGATGCCGTGCACCTTCGCGCCATACTCACGCGCCATCAAAAAGGCGCTGCCGCCGAGCCCGCAGCCGATGTCCAGCACGCGCGCTCCCGGTTTGAGATCCAGCATGGAAACGAATTCGCGCGCCTTGCGTTCGCCGCCCGGGCTGACGAAGTGGCGCCCGTAAACAACTTCGTATTTACGCAGCTGTGCTTCGGTGTACTGATTGTTGTCGAGGAACTCCGCCGTTGCGTTCGCCATGGTCTTCATATGACCGTGATGCGGATTTCGTCCACGCCGTCGACACCCCCGTGAATTTCGTCACCACGCTTTATCCGGCCGACACCGGCGGGCGTGCCGGTAAAAATCAAATCGCCGGGTGCGAGATTAAACAGCTTCGACAGGTGAGCGATGATTTGCGGCGTATTCCATATCATGTGCGAGATGTCGGAATCCTGTTTGGTCTTGCCGTTGACCTTCAGCCAGATCGAGCCCTTGTCCGGGTGGCCTCCCATGTCGGCGACAGTATGAATCGCGCTGCACGGCGCCGAGTAATCGAAGGCCTTGCCGACTTCCCAGGGCCTGCCCAGCTTCTTGGCCTGTTGTTGTAAATCACGCCGCGTCATGTCCAGGCCCACGGCGTAGCCGTACACTCGCTCAAGTGCATGGTCCGCGGGAATATCACGGCCGCCACGGCCCATGGCGACAACCAGCTCCATTTCATACTGGACGTCTTCGGAAAGCGGCGGGTAGGGGAACCGGGCGTCATTGGCCACCAGGGCGTCGGCCGGTTTCTGGAAAAAGAAGGGTGGTTCCGCACCGGGGTCGTGCCCCATTTCCCTGGCGTGCTCGGCATAGTTGCGGCCCACGCAATAGATGCGGCGCACCGGAAAACTGTCGCGCGAACCCGTCACTTCGAGCGTGGTTGGGCCCTGGTTGTTGATGACGTATGCCACATAGGTCTCCTCGACAGGGGTTGCTCACTTCGATTTAGTCTTCACCCGATACCCCACGCGCGGAAAGTGCACAACTACTTCGCCCACGCGCCCGTCCGTGCGACGGATCGCAATCTCTTCGGCGCTGACGCTGATGATCTCACCCGTCACTTCCGGATCGCCGCCATCGCCATCCGGGGCGACGCCGACCGCAAGCCCGGGGGTGAGATCCTGCGGATCGCCGGCGTCTTTTTCCATTGGCGTTTCCGCGGTCGCCTCTTTGGCGATTTCCAGCGCCTCGATGGCGCTCATGTCTTTGGGCCGGCCGTTGCCGAACGCTTTCATACGCTCTTCCCATGCGAGCAAGTGCGGAAACTGTTCGAGAAATTCCGGCCCTTCGGCGTAGCGTCCGCGGATGAACCAGATCAAGTAGTAGCACGACACGTCGGGTACGCCCGGCTCGTTGCCGAGCATGAACTGGCGGCCGGCGAGCCGCTGATCCATCCAGCCGACCTGTGTGCGCACTTGCGCGAGGTACTCGGGTACCTTTTTCCTCAGCGCCTTGAGGCTGAACCTCGCGCCGAAATAAAGCTGGCCGCGGTCTTTGGCGAAGTCCTTGGGCAGCTTGTCCGCGCTGCCGAAGACCACGCCAATCGCCTGCGTGAACAGCGGCCCATCGGTCCAGCGGCTGATGCCCCATACCATGCCGTCCGCGCCGTTGGGATACAGCGTCGGTTCGGGGAATCGGCGCTCGACCTCGCGGATGATGCATTGAGAGTCGCAATAGATGTCTGCGCCAATTTGCATCACAGGCGTACGGCGGTAGCCGCCCGTCAGCGGCATGAGGTCGGGCTTCGGCGGCAGACGCGGGATTTCGACCGAGCGCCAGGCCAGATCCTTGATGCCGAACACCACCCGTACCTTCTCGGAGACGGGCGACTGCGGGTAGTGATGCAGGATGACGTCCGGCATGCTCAAGCGGCAGTCAGGGATATCGTTTTCATCGACATGTGCTCGAGAATGCCTTCGATGCCCGCCTCGCGGCCGATGCCGCTTTCCTTCACGCCACCAAACGGCGTTTCAGGTGACGCAATGTTCAGACTGTTGAGCGCGACCATGCCGGCTTCGAGGTCCTGCGACAATTCCTGCGCGCGCCCCGTCGAGCCGGTGAAGGCGTAGGCGGCCAGCCCATAGGGGAGGCTGTTGGCCCGAGTGACGACTTCGTCATAATCACGAAATGGCACGATGGGTGTGACCGGGCCGAAGGGTTCGACCTGCATGATCCTGGCATCGTCGGGCACGTCGGTGAGCACGGTCGGCTCGAAGAAAAACCCTTGATTGCCGATACGCGAGCCGCCGCATTCGACCTTGGCGCCGTGGCTGCGGGCATCGGCGACAAAGTCCTCCATCGCATCGACGCGCCGCGGGTTGGCCATCGGCCCCATGTTCACAGCGTCATCGAGACCGTCGCCGACCTTGACCGATTTGAACACATCCGTGAACGCGCCGGTGAAGTCTTTATGAATGGATTCATGCACGTAGAAGCGCGTGGGCGAGATGCACACCTGTCCGGCGTTGCGGTATTTGCTGGAGGCGGTCATCTTCGCGACCTTTTCGACATCGACATCATCGAAGATGACGACCGGCGAGTGCCCGCCGAGCTCCATGGTGACTTTTTTCATGCCTTCGGCCGCGAGCTTCATCAGATGCTTGCCGACAGGAATGGAACCGGTAAAGCTGATCTTGCGAATATCGGGTGAGGCGATGAGGTGCGTGGAAACGTCGGACGGTACACCAAAGACCACGTTGACGAGCCCCGGTGGCGCGCCGGCTTGTTCATAAAGACGCGCGATCGCGATGGCCGTGCCGGGCGTTTCTTCCGCGGGTTTGACGATCACCGAACAGCCGGCCGCGACCGCGGTGGCGACCTTGCGCATGGGCATCAGCGCGGGAAAGTTCCATGGCGAGAACGCCGCCACCGGACCGATGGGTTCGTAGTCGACCAGCATACGCGTGCCGTCGTAGCGCGACGGCACGATGCGCCCGTAAGTGCGTTTACATTCTTCGGCCGCCCACTCGTGGCTCTCGGCGGTGATGCTGACCTCGATCTTCGATTCCGGCAGGGGCTTGCCCTGCTCGAGGGTCATGATCGTGGCGATGCGGTCTGCGTTGTCGCGGATCAGCTCGCCGACCCGTTTGAGCAGCGTCGCGCGCGTGTACGGATTGCTCCTGCGCCACTCCGTGAAGGCGTTTGTGGCGGCATCGAGCGCCTCGTCCAGATCGGCCTTTGACGCGTGCGGCAGTTTGCCGAGCACTTTTTCGGTGGCCGGGTTCAGCACCTCTTCGGCCTTGCCGTCGCCACCCTGGCGCCACTTGCCGCCGATCATAAGCTCCAGATTTTCATACATTTTTCGTCTGTCTCCGACTTAGCCCGAGTTAACTTGGAGCGTATAGTAACTCATTGAAGAAGAAATCAACGCAGAGGCGCAAAGGCGCAGAGGCGCAAAGCTTTTGTTCGCAAGCCGCGCGGCAGTGCCCGCCATGATTGCCGAAATCCGGTCTCGATTAAACCTTCATTCCTGTGCGTCTTTGCGTTCTTTTCTTCTACCGCTGTCCGACCAGCCACGCAGTATCCGGCAACGCCTCGACCGGCGTGAGATCGCGATGATGGTTGTGATCCGGGCGCTGGTGGCGGGTCAGGGCGTT
>JBPCXK010000117.1:0-6576 GCA_051008635.1 Gammaproteobacteria bacterium | reverse complement strand
CTGAAGCCATCAATATCACCTTGACGGAGTACTAGTCGCATCCGGATGCATCATGCCAACTAGCAGCTTCGGCGTACGCGCACGCTTGTTGCTGGCGTTTTTCGGCGTCAGCGCGTTCGCGGTTCTCGCTGCGGGCGCGGCCATGTATTCGTTTCTCGAAGTAGACAAGGTCCTGCAGCGTATTACCGGTCAGCGCGTGCCCGCAGCGTTGTCCTCGCTGGAGCTGTCGCGGCAGGCGGAGCGCATCGTCGCCGCCGCCCCGGCATTACTGACGGCCAATACCGAGGAGCGCCACCAGGAAGTCTCCGCATCCATGACAAACGAGGCACGTCGCCTGGGCGACTCGCTGCTGGATCTCAAGTTTCAGGGTGCCGATGCGAGCGGCGAGGACCTTCAGGCTATCGAGCCGCTCGTAGCACGTCTGCAGGCTAACCTCAACGCGCTCGACGATCTCGTCGCCCGGAAACTAACGGCGCGTGCGCATAGAGAGGAATCGCTCAAGCAACTTTCTAAAGTGCTCGTGCATTTGCAGCGCCCACTTTCGCCGCGCGTGCGTTTGCAGGATGCCAAGGTGGCGCGTCTGCGTGACATGTTGGATGACCCGGACGTGGACCGCGAGGCGAAGGGCGCGGCAGCCACCGAACTCGCTGGGGTCGTGGTGTCCATGCTGCCGCTGGAGAAAATTCTGCTGGAGATCAATGTCGTGTCCGACAAGTTGGCGCGCGTTGCCGGCGAGACTCAGCGCAGCAATCTGCAAGTGGTCGTGTTTCCACTGCGCCGCGCGCTCGATAATCTCGAACAGCTGGCCGGGGAGCTGGCCGGGGAAATAGATGCAAAAGAGCACGAGTCGGTGCTGAACAATCTGACAAGATTGCGTGATGTCGCAGTGGGCCCTGCTGGTATTCTCGAGACGCGCAAGCATGAGCTCGACATCATCGGCAGCGGTGAGCGTTTGCTGGATGCGAACGTTGCGCTCTCCGGGCAGCTCACCACCGCCGTCGACCGACTCGTCGGTGAAAGCAGTGAAGATATCAACGACGCCAATCGAGAAGCGCGCGCCGTGCAAAGCCTCAGCACCAACGTGTTGCTGGCGGTTGTCGCGCTCAGTCTGATCAGTTCTGCGCTGATTGTTTTTCTGTATGTCGACGGCAGTATCATCAGACGTATCACACGGCTGCGCGGCAGCATGCTGGCCATTGCCAGGGGCGACCTGGACACCAGGTTGCCGGCGACCGGCAATGACGAAATCGGTCAGATGGCGGGCGCGCTGACGGTGTTTCGCGACACCGCCCGCGAGGTGAAAGAGACAAACTTGCGCGAGCTCAAGCAGCGCGAGGCTGCGCTGGCGCAAGCCAATCGCGACAAGGACGTGGTACTGGGTGAGTTCCAGGCTGTGCTCGACGCCATCGAGTACGGCATTCTGTTTGCGGATGCGGATTTGCGCGTACGCATTTGCAATCGCGCGTTCCGCGAGATGTGGCATATGCCCCAGAGCGCCTTCGAGGGGCGTCCGACCATACGGGAGTTGTTGGACTATCATCGCGGACGAGGCACGCATCCGGCATCCGCGGATGAGTGGGAGCGGTATGCCGAGCAACGCATCGCTGCGATCCGCAAAGGCGGTATCCCGCGCACGGAAATGAGGATCGCCGACGGCAGGGTGTTTCTGTACGAGGGCTACGCGCTGGCGGGCGGTGTGCGCATGCTGACGTATTTCGATATAACGCCGCTGAAAAAAGTCGAGGAGGCGCTGCGCGAAAGCGAGGAGCGTTATGCGCTGGCAGTGGAGGGCGCGCACGAGGGGTTGTGGGATTGGCAGGCCGAGCCGGATGAGGTCTACATCTCACCGCGGTTCGCCGAGCTGACCGGTTTGCCGACGGGCACGCTCAAAACTACGCAGGAGCAATGGCGGTCAATCATTCATCCAGATGACTTTCACCTGCATAGAGACTCGATGGTGCCCCATCTGCGTGGCGAGACGGATTTTTTTAACGCCGAATACCGAATCCGCGGCGCCGATGGCCAATACCATTGGGTGCACAATCGCGGCGTTGGCATTCGCGACCAGGATGGGCGCGTCTACCGTATGGCCGGCTCCATCACCAACATCGACGCGCGCAAGCAGGCGGAGATCGAGCTGCGGCTCGCGAAGGAGCACGCGGAGCAGGCCGGTTTGGTCAAAAGCCAGTTTCTGGCCAACATGAGTCACGAGCTGCGCACGCCACTGAACGCCGTGATCGGCATTACCGACATGGTGCTCGAAGATGCCAGCGAGGCCGGTCAGAACGAAATAGTCGAGCCGCTGGAGCGTATCTCGCGCGCGGGCAAGCATCTACTACATTTGATCAATGAGATACTCGACCTGTCGAAGATCGAGGCCGGCCGCCTCGAGCTGGTGCTCGAACACACCGACATCGGCGCGATGCTACACGAGGCCGCTGCTACCTCGCAGCCGCTGGCCGACCAGAACGGCAATCGGCTCGTGGTCGAGTGTCCTGCCGATATCGGCAGCATGCGCGTGGATGCAATGCGGTTGCGGCAAATCATGCTCAACCTGCTGAGCAATGCCTGTAAATTCACGCAGAACGGTAACGTGACGCTCGCCGTTCGTCGCGAACAGGCTGACCACAAGGAATGGATCGTGTTTAGGGTTACCGACACTGGTATCGGCATGCCGCGCGAATACTTGAGCCAATTGTTCACGGAGTTCACGCAAGCCGACAGCTCCACCACGCGTCGTTACGGCGGCACAGGTCTCGGGCTTGCCATCACGCAACGGTTGTGCAAAAAGATGGGCGGCGACATCAGCGTGGAAAGCGAACTCGATGCAGGGACCACCTTTACGGTGAGGTTGCCGGAGGAGGTCGAGGAAGTCGACACGGGTAGTGTTCCGGCAGCGGCAGCCGGCCTCAACTTGTGAGCGGGGGGTGTTGATGAAAAAGATCCTCTATGTAGAGGACAATGAAGACAACATATACATGCTGTCGCGGTGGTTGCGCCGGCAGGGCCACGAGGTGCTCATCGCCAGAGACGGTGACGAAGGCATCGCGCTCGCGCGTTCGGAATCGCCCGCGCTGATCATCATGGATCTGATTCTGCCCAAACTCGACGGCTGGGAGGCAACACGGCAACTCAAGGCTGGTCGCGAGACGGCGCATATCCCGATAGTTGCGCTGTCGGCCAGCGCCATGCCAGGCGATCTGGATAAGGCGCGCGATGCCGGTTGTGACGACGTAGACACCAAGCCGGTGGACTTCAATCGATTGCAATCAAAGTTAGAGGCGTTGTTGTGAGAGAAACCAATCGCATATTGGTGGTGGATGATGATCCGGATGTGCGCTGGATGGTGCAGACCTATCTCGAGAAGCACGGCATGCAAGTGCAGGCCGCCGACGGTGGCGAGCAAATGCGCGCGCTGCTGGAAGACAACGACTTCGATCTCGTCGTGCTCGACATCACCATGCCCGGCGAAGACGGCCTGACGCTCGCGCGCCACCTGCGCGCGAATCGCGACATCGGCATAGTCATGCTCACGGCGGCATCCGAGGTTGTCGACCGCGTTGTCGGTCTGGAGATGGGTGCGGACGACTACATGACCAAACCGTTCGAGCCGCGTGAGTTATTGGCGCGCATCAAAAGCGTGTTACGCAGACTCACCGCCGCGCGCCCGGCGGGCCCCAAGCCCGCGAAAGAAAATCAGGTCCGCTTCGGCGAGCACATACTCGACCTGGAATCCCACCGTCTGTTCGACAGCGACGACAACGAAGTCTCCATCACCAGCATGGAATTCGATCTGCTACAGGCTTTTGCCGAAAATCCCGACAAGGTCCTCAACCGCGATCAACTCCTCAACCTCGCCCACCACCGCGACTGGGACCCATTCGACCGCAGCATCGACATCCGCATCGCGCGCCTGCGCCGCAAAATCGAACCCGATCCATCGAAACCGCAGATCATCAAAACTGTGCGCGGAGCTGGATATATCTTTGTGACGGAGTCAGGCAAGGGTAAGTCATAGGTGGCGTTGGGGTGAATCCGGTGTTGCCGCGTTGTGGCGCGGCAAATAGTCTGTGAGATTTGGTGATGAGGCATAACGGGGAAACGGTTGTGACGCAGAGCAACCCATTGCTAGTGGGCCAATGAGCGGCGTCGCCGGCTTGGTGAGCGCCAATGCTGCAGAACTCCGTCGGCTGAATGAACGAATCGACGAGACGCTCTCATTCAGAGACCGATCGGCCAAAGACCGCGCGAAATGGTCACGAGCGTGTGCCGAATTCCACGCTCGGTTCTCTGAGCTTTCGTTTCCTGGTGGTGGAGAACGCTGGAACGCGTTTCTGGAAGGTGATTCTTCCGAGGTCGAGACCGCGGTCGTCTTCCTTGAAGCGGATCCAGAATTCTTTCGCTCCGGGTACATTAAGGAGGAAATCTGGAAGCAGTTAAAGCGAACGCAACTCTCGTCAAAGCAGCTCCATCGACTGCAGGCGGTGGCGATTGCCTACTTGCGTCGATGCATTCGTAGACAGTTCTGGTACATGGTGAGGTGGGCCCGGCAACACGCGGCAGAGTCGTTCTGGCACGAAGTCTCTGAGCTTGCTCGTCCAGAGAATGGAAGCGTAGGATTCAAAGCGCATTGGCTACTTCTGGCTCGCCGAAATCTACCAGTGCAGAATTGGGTCAGCGAAGAGTACCGACGTGCGAAGTACAATCCCGACTACACGGCCAACTATTGGTTCAGTGATCGCGATGGGCGTCGAACAAGGCGCCGCAGGTGACGTGCCAAAAAGCTGCGATCCAACTCACTCTGTACCTCATTGAGCATTCCGACACCCCTGGCATTCCTGGGCTCGGAACCATTCCTGTAGTCGTGCTACTGGGGCTGTTGCTTGTGCTACTTTCGGCTCCTGGGACGCGACAAATGTGCGCAAAAGTGAGCCCGACACCTAATGAGGTGCTCAATCGGGACGCGCAAAAAACCGCACGCCCGTTCGCTTTGCGTTATGCGATGGAAAAGGCCAAGTGGTAGAATTCATACGGCAGCCCCTGAGGAATCGACCGATGAGTGACTTGGAGCAGTTAAAACGAAAGGTCGAGACGCGCCGCACCTGAGCTCGGCGTCAGAAGGCATATCGACACGTGAAGAAACTAAAAAACGAAAAGGAATTGGTAAAAAAGGCAATCGCCGAAGGAATGAAGTATGGCGAAGAAAGAGGAGTTGTTGAATTTGAGCCCACGGATTCTGCAACTGAAAAAATCGAATATATATACAGGCTACTGGTACACGATAAAATAATTCAGCCTGTACCTCAGGATCAGATTTCTCAGCTTGCCATGAAGCATAAACTTGCCATTTGGGCGTCAAAGCTAAAATAAAGTAGGCCAAGGATCAAGAATCGTGAAGATAGATAAAAATGATTCAATGCCTTCTAACAAGGCGCTGCAATCGGACAAAACGGTCGCAATGTATCATCAACAACATCCGGAGCTTTAATTGATGTCCGTACTGGTTTTGTTTACGGAGTCGCTGAAGCTACAGAAAGAGAAGAACAGCGTACGACCATCTGGAATTCGCAGGATGCTATTGATGAAGCCCGAATGAATTCAGAAAAAGCAAGCTTTAAAAGCTTCATCACTGAGTTCGAGAAGCTTTGGAAAAATACCTTGACGCAGAGGAAGGCGCCGCCTGACCAGGCGCGACCAAATCAATTGCGAGATCACAATGGGGTTCGGATGTGCATGTCCTGATTGGCGGCGGAAGCGGCTTTGTCGGAGGCGCGTTGTCGCAAGAGTTAAGGCAGCGTGGTGACCGGGTCACGACAATTTCTCGGCAGCCTGGGTCGGGCCGGATTACATGGGAGCAGGTTGAACAGGGTGAATTACCGTCGTGCGACGCGGTGGTAAATCTGGCGGGACGCCATATTCTCGATGTCAGCCGCAGATGGACCGCGCAGTATCGGGACGAGGTAATTGCCTCGCGAGTAGATACGACCAAAGCACTGGTTAACGCTTTGAACAACATGCCTGCGCCGCCAAAGGTGTTTGTTTCGACCGCCGGCAAGTGCTTTTACGGAACTGGAGAAATTGGGAAGACTATGGCATATCCCGAGCTCACCGAAGATTCGGAACCCATGGGCATCGACTTTCCGGCGGAGTTGGTCGCACTGTGGGAGCAAGCCGCGGAGGGAATAGACAATAGCCGCATTCGTCATGTCCGTGTACGCATTGGGGTAGTGCTGGGAGCGGTGGAGCGTAAATCGTACCTCGGGAAAATGTGGCGTATCGGGCGTGCACGCGGTTTCCTCCCCATCATCCGTTTGCCGTTCTGTTTGGGTTTAGGGGCTACAATCGGCCACGGAAATCAGCCGTTTCCTTGGATACACATCGATGACATGGCAGGAATTCTACTGTACGTGATAGACAACTCAGGACTATCTGGTCGTTACAACGCCGTTGCTCCAGGCATAACGACCAACCGGGGTTTCACGAAAGTGTTTGCCAAGCATTTACATCGTCGAATCGTTTGGTCAATTCCTTCGTGGTTGGTCAAGGCTGTCGTAGGAGCTGAGAGAGCCTCCATAT
>JBPCXK010000116.1:0-8756 GCA_051008635.1 Gammaproteobacteria bacterium | reverse complement strand
ATCTTTGATTCCACAACGCATTTTCTTCTTCTCGGAAATACGACCTGTATTCCTCGTTTCAGAAAATGCCTTGTGAAATCAAATCTCTGCGCGATCATCTCGCCCCGTGGTGAGAAATGCGGGCTAGCATTCGTACCGACTGTCAACGACAAACGGACTCACGCCGCAAGGCGAGCGTACTGATGATGTAGTCCGCCAACTCGCGGGAACTCGACAATTTCACCAACCTCTGTTGGCTCAACCGGTCGAGGCTCAGGTGGATCCTTGTTCAGAGACAAGTGGGTGCGGCAACGATGATAGTAGCTGATGTACTCACGGAGCAATCGCAGCAGATGACTTGCGTTCAGAATGATCACGTTGTCTAAACAGTCGCGGCGGATGGAGCCGATGACCCGCTCAACGTATGGATTCTGCCAGGGGGACCGTGGTGCGATAATGACTTCCTCGACACCCAGACTTCGCACGCACGCCCGGTAACGAGAGCCGTACTTTCGATCTCGATACATCAGCACATTGCGAGATTTTATCCGATTGGGTTTTTGCAATAGATCGTATTAAGGAGATTCCCATGACTAAACATCTATACATCATCGTGTTGTCATTGTTACTGGTCAGTTGGGAAGCCGTGTGGGCCGATTCTGATCGCAAAGGGTTTTCGGTCGCCGATATTAAAGGGAGATATAGCTTTTCCTTTGACGGGCAAATCGTGGGTGTTGCGCCTGTTGCAGCAACCGGAGTATTTCGTGCCGATGGCAAAGGCAATGTCACAAACGCTGTGCGTACGATTTCAGTGGGCGGCCAGGCACAGACCGAGACGTTTACCTGCACCCTGACCGTTAACCGAAACGGAACGGGGTCGGCTATTTGTCCGCTAGATACTCCAGCACCTGGTTTTCCTCCGGTAGAAACTTTTGATTTTGTTTTAGAGGGCAAAGCTAAAGCATTTCGTCTGGTGGGCACCACTGCGGGTATAGTGGTTCTCGGCTCAGGTCGTAAGCAATAACTGGTATCTCATCGGCGTACCGCCGCAGCCCACAGATGTACAGTAAGTCAATGATGGCCGCATCGCGCAAGCCAGCCGGGCTGGGGTCGTACACAGATTAAGGCCTCGAGTGACAATGGCGCTGCCGGACGCGGCGCCGTGTCTGCTGAGCGAAATGGGGTTCTCGTTACCAAGTTGCAGAAAGTCGCGGGATAGTGTTCGAAACCTGGGGGCGCCAAGAGACCCCAATGCAGCACAGGAACGAAACCGCTACCTCGACGTGCGTTACATAGACTTCGTTGTGCGAGCGCTTCCGAATTTCCTCTTGCGATGCCGTTTCGAAAAACAGCTCCAGCGCCTCACGGAGATTATCCCGCGCTTCGGCCACCGTATCGCCCTGACTCGCCACATCGAGTTCCGGACACAGCGCGACGAAGTCATCGTCCTCACGCTCGATAATTGCAGTAAGTTGTCGATTCGTTTCCTCTCTCCGCTGCCAATAAAGCAGGATTCGAGTTTACCCTTCGACCTGTCTGACCGCCATTAGCGGGTGAGTAGCTCTGGGGAATCTCACCCCAAGGCGCTCGTAAGTAGGGCCGTTCGACCGTGCCTTCTTTCTTGCGGTCGCACGCAATCCCGGCGAAGGAGGCTTGCACAGTCAGGACAGCATCGATCGTCTGAGCGACGCAATAGGCCAAACGTGTAAACCCGACGCTCATCGGTCGGCGCTACCATTTGAGAAACTACGGCAGCGTCTCGGCTTTCTCACGATCGTACCACCATAGATCGATGGTGGTACCGTAGAAAGGCGTCACCTGCGGTCGATCGTAGCGATCCCAGTACGCTACGCGATCCTCCGTCGCATGAAACAACGGCACGACATAGTGGCCCCACAACAGCACGCGATCCAGCGAGCGGGTGGCGGCGATCAACTCATCACGCTCACGCGCATCGGCGATGCGTGCAATCAGCATATCGACGACGGGATCCCTTATGCCTGCATAGTTGCGGCTGCCTTCGGTTTCCGCGGCCTGCGAGCTCCAGTAGATCGCCTGTTCGTTGCCGGGGGACAGCGACTGACCCCAGCGGAAGACCACGGCGTCGAAATCGAACTCGGCAATACGATTTTCGTACTGTGCGCTGTCCACCGTACGCACGCGCGCCTTGATGCCCAATCTTTCGAGGTTGCGAACCCAGGGTAGAAGCACACGTTCGAACCACGGCTTGACGAGCAGGATTTCGAATTCCAGCGCCCTGCCCGTCGCCTCGTTGACGAGGCGGCCGTCGCGTATTTGCCAACCGGAGTTCGCCAGCAACGCTCGGGCGGCGCGGACATTGGCGCGCATCCGGCCTGACCCGTCGGTCACCGGTGGCCGCCAAGGCGGGCCGAAGACCGTTTCCGGCAACCGGGCTCGATGTGGTTCCAGCAAAGCGAGTTCAGCGGACGCCGGCGGCCCGCTGGCCGCCAGTGACGAATTCTCGAAATAGCTGGCCGTGCGCGCATAGGCTCCGTGATAAAGCATTCGGTTCGACCATTCGAAATCGAACACCATGCCCACCGCCTGGCGTACCAGCCGGTCGCTGAATATGCGGCGGCGCGTGTTTAGCGCAACGGCGCGCATGCCGACCGGGCGCTGGTGTGGGATCTCATCGCGGTGGATGCGTCCATCCGCGACAGCTGGATGATCGTAGCGGCTTGCCCAGCGCAGCGCATCGTGTTCAAGACGAAAGTCGTATTCTCCGGCCATGAATGCCTCCAGCGCCACGTTGTCGTCGCGATAGTAGTCGAAACGAATGGTGTCGAAATTGTGGCGGCCGACATTCACCGGGAGCGCCGCGGCCCAGTGGTCTTTGACGCGGACGTAGGTGATGGAGCGCCCGGGGTCGACCGCCGCGATCGTGTACGGTCCACTGCCAAGCGGCGGCTCGAGCGTCGTTCGATCGAACGGGACCTTGCCATAGTAGGTCTTGGAGAAAACGGGCATCAGGCCAATGATGAGCGGCATCTCCCAGTTACCCTCGTCACCGAAGGTGAACCTGATTCGGTGTGCGTCCAGTATCTCGGCGGTTTCGACGTTGGTATAGTACGTGCGCGTGTGGGGGCGTCCTTTGGTCTTCAGGATCTCCCAGGAGGAATGGACATCGGCGGCGGTGATTGGGGTTGCGTCGTGGAAACGGGCTGCAGGATTGAGATTGAAGATGATCCACGAACGATCGTCCGGCATCTCGACGGACTGAGCGATGTTCGCGTACAGCGAAAACGGCTCGTCGAACGAGCGCGTCAGCAAAGTTTCGAACAACAGACGGCGTCCCCGGGCCGGCACGCCCCGGATGATATAGGCGTTCAGACTGTCGAAGGTTCCGATCTCGGCGGTACGCAGGCTGCCGCCCTTGGGTGCGTCGGGGCGGACATAATCGAAGTGCGCGAAGTCTGTGGCGTATTTGGGTGTGCCGTGCATGGCGATGGCGTGACGCGGAACCACGGGCTCGCTGGGGGCCGGGCCGCACCATGCCAGCAGCAGACCAGCGACAAGGCGCACCACAACGGCCGCCAGACTGCGGTGCGACAACCGCCCAGGGGTGCCTGCGAGGGAATGTACCCTCATCGCCGAGCACGAACTCACAGCAGAAATCAGCGCGTCGATTCGAAAAGATGAGGTTATCATCGCCACCGGTTCGGATCTTCGATAACCGGTAATGCGGTCGGCATTGTTTCGCGTTAATGCCGGATTCGCGATCAGAAAGCGGCAGAGATCATGGCAACGCATAGTCACAACCCGTCCGTTGTCTGGGTGCTGTTCGTTTTTTCCATAGCTGTAGTTCATGACCAGGACAGGGTGGCACACGGATCGCTCTCCCCGCAGGCTGGATGAAGCGCGATGTTACAGTTCCCGCCGCCGGAGAGGGAATGGATTTCGTGGTTGTACGTCGCGCTGTGCGTGCTCGCCATTTTTCTGACCGTGCCCGTCGCGCGTACGATCCAGACATTCGTGGCGGATCATTGGGGCAGGGAGCTGTTCAGCCACGCGGTCATCGCGCTCATCCTGGTGACCATTTGCGGCGCCGCTGTCAGGCTGCGGCGACTCGCGACGACCGGCACGGTCAACTACGTCTGGTTGCTGGCCGTGGCGGCGATCTTCACAGCGTATACACTCAAGCTGCGGCGCAATCCCGAGGAGGCTGTGCATTTCGTGGAATACGGATTGCTGGGTCTGTTACTCGCACGCGCACTGAGTCACCGGATTGGCGATCTGTCGATCTATGCCACGGCGATCGTCGCCGGGACCATCGTCGGCACGCTGGACGAGGCGCTGCAATGGCTCACGCCCAGACGCTTCTGGGACTATGCGGACATCGGTCTCAACGTCGTCGGAACCGGGCTTGCCCTGATCGCAGTGGCAGCGGGGCTGCGGCCCCCGGCACTGTCGGGACCACCCGCACGGGTGAACGTGGCCTTGTTCTGCCGGGTCGCAGCCGCCCTGGTGGGGCTGCTCGGCCTTTGCCTGTTGAACACACCGGCGCGAGTGGCATGGTATGCGCAGCAGGTCCCCGGATTGGCGTTCCTGCGGGACAATCCCAGCGCGATGACCGAGTACGGCTACCGCTACGTAGATGCCGAGATCGGGGTCTTTCGCTCCCGGCTTGCGCCATCGATGCTGCAAACGACCGACGAGCAGAGGGCACAGGAGGCAGCGAACATCCTGGCTCGCTATCGCGATACGTCGACCAGCGCGTTCTTGCGTGAATACACGCATTACTCGGATCCGTTCATGCATGAGCTGCGGATTCACCTGCGTCGCCGAGATTATTATGCCCAGACCTACCCCGAACACCGGCACGATGATCGGGAGTATCGCCACCGTGCGACCATCTCCTGGCGCGAGAACCGGATTCTCGACAAGTACTTTCCGCGCACTCTCGAACTTTCAGGGTATGCGTGGTCGCCGGCCACCGGCGCGGAAATCGAATCGCTGGCGTCGCCCGATGCGCCCTACGACAGCGCGGTCAGCCGGCATTTGATCACGCGGTTCAGCGAAGCGCAGGCGATGATCGCGGTCGGCGCTGCGATCATCGTGTTGCTGGCGACCGCGCGTGTGATCGGGAGGAAAGCCTGATATGCAACGTCGCCGCTTCCTGCGTGCTGCAGTCGCAACCGGCCTGGGATGGTCGCTCGGCGCGGGGGGCTGCGCGCTGCGGTCGCGCGAGGCCGAGCTGCGGATCGTGTTCTACACAGACGTTCATGCGCGTCTCGAAAAGCGCGCGCCGGAGGGCGTCGAGCGCGCCGCTGCGGCGATCAACGCCGAACGGGCGGACCTCGTGATCAATGGCGGCGACCTGATTCACGGCGGATTCGATCTGACTTCGGCGCAGGCGGCGCCACGCTGGGAGGTCTATCTGACCATGCAGCGAGCCATCCAGGGTGAAATTCATTCGACATTGGGTAATCACGATCTGGTCGGCGTCGCGCCCCGGGATGGCTCGGCGCCGAACCCGGATCCGCGGGCCGATTTCCGCGCAGCGACCGGCCTGGCGCAAACATGGTATTCGTTCGATGCGGCCGGGTATCACTTCGTCGTGCTGGATTCCGTGCACATAACCGGTGTGCAACCGCCATACGAAGGCCACATCGGCGCCGAGCAGATGGATTGGTTGCGCGGCGATCTCGCCGCCCTGCCCGTCGGCGCCCGCGTCATCGCAGTGACGCATATGCCGCTGCTTACGGCGTTCTTCGGTGCCGTCGAAGGCGCGACCGCGCGGGCACCGAGCAATCGGGTTGTGGGTAATAACGTTGAAGTGCTACAGGCATTCGCGCGACACCGGCTCGTACTCGTTCTACAGGGTCACTTGCACGTCAACGAACTGTTGCGCTGGCGCCATACCACTTTTATCACGGGCGGTGCGATCTGTGGGCGCTGGTGGCGCGGCCCTAATCACGGCACGGAGGAAGGGTTCGGTGTGGTTACGCTGAGGGGCGATCAGGCCGGGTGGCGCTATGTGGACTACGGCTGGGAAATCAGCTGAGGCGCAGCGAGCATTGCCATCTTCAACCCTAACGGAGGAAGGCCCAATCTCTGCCAATCCCCCATTGTCGAGAGAGGAATAGCCATCCGGATTGACGTCACGACGTGAATATTATTCAGATGTACTGCGGCTTATTACCTTTCCCGTTGAGGTTGCAATCCGCTGGGGGGATTTCCACTGTACCGTGGAAACAAAACCCGGCCTAAAAGGCATCGCTGGCGAGCATGTACCCTTCACCATAGACGGTTATGATGATTGCTGGTTCGTGGGGATTTTTCTCTATCTTGTTACGCAAACGCCGGACCAGGACGTCGATAATCCGGTCATTGGGATTCCAGGATCTGTGCGTAACTCTGTCCATCAGGCGTTCTCTGTGCAGCGTCTCATTAGGGTGATCGAGAAAGGCGCTCAACAGCTCGAACTCTCCACGCGTTAGCGGGACACTTTGCTCGTCGCTGGAAATCAGACATCGGCGCACCACGTCCAGTGACCATCCGGAGAACGATCTTAGCCGCTGTCTATCGGGTGCTTGCTGTTCTGCCTGCGTGCGGCGAATCAGGCTCTTGACTCTCGCGAGCAACTCACGCGGGTTGAACGGTTTGGTCACGTAGTCGTCCGCGCCGATTTCGAGCCCGACGATTTTGTCCACGTCATCGCTACGGGCGGTGACCAGGATGATGCCGACGTCGGTGTTTTCTCTGAGCTCGCGGGCCAGCAGCAACCCGTCGTTGCGGGGCAGATTGATATCCAGCAACACGACATCGATATTGGATTCGCTCACAATCCGCCGCACGTTCGCGCCATCTTCCGACTGACTGACCTGATAGCCCTCGGCCTCGAAATAGGCGGTAATGCGCGTTCGCGTCACCGCCTCGTCTTCCACGACAAGTATGTGATTTTTGTGGTTCGTATCCGTCATTGCCGTTACCGCGAAATCCCAGCAGCGAATTTTATCGTTTTGGATGCGCGGGTGCCGTGGCACCAACGGATGCGTGCGAAATTTGTCAGGGGGTGCAGAGCTGCGCTGTCTCGCTTAAATGAGCCGGTTGCGCGGGGCCGGCGCTCGCGAGCAATTGCCGCGCGGCAGATTGCAGCGCTTTCAGCGAGTCACTCTCGCGCCAATCCGCTTCGGACAATCCTGAGCTCGACAGCCAATGGGCAGGCGGCATCGGCGACACAGAGCGGTCATCGGACCGATGGTTCCACGTGTCCAGCCTGAGCACGATTTGGGGGGCGCACCGCGAGAGCTTTCGTAGTACTTCAGCGGCCGTGCCGTTTAGGAAACCCGGTGGGAATCGTTGCGCCTCGCCATGACAGGCTGAACAGTGCCGGTAGAAAGGGGCGAATAATGGTGACCGCGCTGGCGCGTTATTCTGCGAGCCGCTTGCAGGTTGCGGGGAGGCGCCATCGTGCCGCCAACGCAGCGGCGCCATCCCCAGGTTGCTGTGCAAGGCCTTGAGGATGCTGTGGCGTCGCAGCGGTTTCGACGACAATGCGTCGATCTTGCCGGTGGCGGATGCGGCTATCATCTGTTCTATAGCATCGTCCAGCGGTGCGAGATTGCGGATCGTTGTGAGTTGTGCGTCGCGGATGATTTCGGATCCGGTTTGCCCGGGGCCGTCGGGCCATCGAAATCGAATCAGCTCCAGCAGCGTGCCATCCAGCAACCTCGCCCCGATGCGACCCTCCTTCTCCATGAGGCGAACACTGATCGTCCTCTGTCCATCCGCTTCATCGATCTGTGCTCTGCCCAATTTGAGGAATCGCAGCTCGGGTTGTGCGGGCAGCGTTAGTCGGTCTATGTTGCCGTCGACGACACGACCCTTGTCGATGACCACCAACCCGGTTGCGCTAAACCCGGGTGTTTTGCGATCGTCGGTCTGCGTACACGAAAACCGGATAATCTGCCTGGAATCGACACCGGCGCCGCGATCAAAAGCGCAGGACGCTCGATAGCTGCTTGTTGGTACGCCGTTTTCGATAGCCCGCCGGTAAAGATGATCGTCGATTCGCGCTATGTCGGTTTGCGTGAGAAAGTCTGCGGTCTGATAGACGATGCCGGCAAGAAGATGGGGCGTGGGCGTTGACCAGACCGCTCGCGGCGGCCTTGCCGTCAACGGATTCTCGATCAATGTTGCGGTTGGAGAGAAGGGATCTCTGTCCGGTATGTCTGCGGTCGCGATGTACAGGCCGCCCGGCCACCGGCCATGCCAGTTTCGTGTCACCACGGGCAGGAACGACTCGCGGTAAAGATGCGAGCGCTGGTCGATAAGCCCGATGAGCCGATACTGCAAAACCGCCGCCAACATTGCGGCGCGACAGCGGATTGCATTAACGGACGGCGTCGCATCGTCGGACCCGCACCCTTCACGCCACAGGAACTGGGAACTGGAGAGATAGTTGGCGCGATCGCTTGCGTAGTCGACTGCCCAGGCGTCGTCGAACCGGGGTGCATAAGCGGGCTTCAGGCTCGACGCGCGGGACACCGGCGGCAAACGGGCGGAGACCTGGCGATTCGCGTCCGTCTCACGCCACGGCTCCATTGGAAAGATCGGCCCCGCGTTCTGGTGACAACTCAGGCACAGGGTACGCCGGGCGTAGGTGACGCGTGGCTCCAGCCCAGGGGCATAGTTCTGCACCTCCTGGAATTCAAAGCGACCGGCTTCCGGATTGTAGCTGATGACCTCGAGGACGCTGGACTTCTCCTGGTAACCCAGGAACAAACGTCCCTTGAGCAACAGCCCGGCTTGCC
>JBPCXK010000115.1:0-2736 GCA_051008635.1 Gammaproteobacteria bacterium | reverse complement strand
CATGTGTGCGTGCACTTAAGTCTCCATGACAGTCGGGAAGGCGGCGTCGTGATAACACCGCACATCACTGACCGCCAACCGTACTCGTAATGTGGTGTTGAATGTTATGTGGCGCTGAGGCTCCAACTGCCCGTAACCGTTAGCATTGTAATCGGCTGGGCACCACATAATATTTGTGATATCGATCAGGTCTCTTTCACAGAGGAGGCCGAACGATGTTCATGTTTGATCAGCTATTCAAACGGCCTAGCGCACTGTTGCGCCAACGAAATGCTCCCCTTGCGTCTGAACGTGCGTCCTTCTTGGCTCGACGGGCCGAGGAGGGGGCCGCGCCGGGTACCCTGGTACGTTTAGCACGGGAACTTCTTGTCATCGTTCAAGAACTGGACCTGGCAAACAACTCCGTGATCACACCCTTGGCGATCGAGGCAGGTGCAGATCGTTGGGCCCGGCAACAGCAACGCCGGCATCGTGCACCTACAGGGCATTGGTCACGGATCCTTTTCCGGCAGACCGCTACCGCTTGGCTGCGGTTCTTAGGCCGTCTGGATATCCCTGATCCCGAACCGATCCCCTTTGCCTCGCTGGTAGAACACTTTGTCAACGACATGCAGCACGAGCGCGGGTTAGCGCCGGCAACGATCGCCAATTACCGATGGCACATCGAACGGTTCCTCACCGGGTTCAACACGCAGCAGCGGGGTTTCGCGGAGGTTTCCGTTGCCGATACGGATACATTTCTTGCCCGCCAAGGGACGCACTGGTGCCGCGTCTCCGTTGCTACCAGTGCGAAGGCACTTAGGGCGTTCTTTCGCTATGCCGAAGCTCAACGGTGGTGCCGCGCTGGAATCGCCAGCGCCATCGAAAGTCCTCGCGTGTTCCACGACGAGACGCTACCGGCGGGTCCTGCTTGGGAAGATCTCGAGCGGATCCTCCCCCCCCCGTCGACACGAAGCAGCCACGTGCTATTCGCAATCGCGCGATCTTGCTGCTGTTCATCGTCTATGGTCTCCGTAGCGGCGAGGTCGCCAGGCTGCGCCTTGAGGACATTGACTGGGCATTGGAGCTACTTACGCTTACGCGCACTAAGCAGTACCGTTCCCAGATTTATCCGCTGACTCATGAAGTGGGCAACGCCATTGTCCGCTATCTCCAGGAAGTGCGCCCCGGTTGCGACCGTCGGGAAGTGTTTCTGACCTTCAACGCGCCCTTTCGCCCCCTCTCTGCCGGTGCCCTCTACCATGTGACTCGTAGCCGCTTCGACCACCTGGGCATCCATACACCCCATCGCGGCCCCCATGCCCTGCGCCATGCCTGCGCCTGCCGTCTATTGGCTGAGGGGTTCTCTCTCGAGGCCATCGGCGATCATCTTGGCCATCAAAGCCCCAGCAGCACGCGCCACTACGCCAGGGTTGATCTGGCAGGGCTGCGCGAAGTCGCCCGTTTCGACTTGGGAGGCTTACTGTGAAACTTGCCCAAGCCGTTGATAACTACATCGCGTTGAAGCAGGCGCAGGGGTCACGCTTTCACGCCGAAGCGACTATCCTTAAGGCCTTCTGCAACGCACTCGGCGATGTCGCCATCATTGACGTGGAGCCGGATCCGGTGACCCGCTACCTTGCTGGCAGCGGACCGGTAACCCGGCACTGGCATCGTAAGTACGAGGCGTTGACCGGCTTCTATCGCTTCGCGCTGGGCCGCGGCTACGTACTGCATTCGCCACTGCCCATGACAGTCCCCAAGCGACCCCAACCGTTTCGACCCTACATTTACTCCCAAGATGAGTTACGTGACCTTCTCAAAGCGACGGACGAGTACGAGACGCCGCGAACCGCGCTTGAAGGAGCGACCTTACGCACATTGCTATTGTTGCTCTATGGAGCCGGACTGCGCATCGGCGAAGCTGTGGCGCTGACTTGCACGGATGTCGATCTCGACGCCGCCCTGCTGACCATCTGCGAGAGCAAATTTTACAAGACGCGGCTGGTACCGATCGGTCCGCAGTTGACTGCGGTGTTGCGTACTTACGACGATGATCGCAACTCGCGTGAGCATTGCCACGATCCTGGCGCGCCTTTCTTTGTGACCCGCACCGGCACTGCTGCGACGCGGGGCCAGGCAGAACGTGCCTTTGTTCGTCTGCGCAACATGGCGGGTATCGTGCGCAAGGATGGCGCACGTTATCAACCCCGCCTTCATGACTTGCGTCATCATGCCGACTCCCGGATTATGCCGAGTTATCAGCAGCCGTCTCCACTTTCACTCTTGTTTACGACTAGTTATGGCCGTTGAGGCATTTTCATACGCGGCATAATCCGGTTATCTCTCCGACCTGGCAATGGCGCCAGAGAGGAGAGGGTATACGCTGGAAAGGTTGTTCAAACAGCGCGGCATCATCGAGTGTTTGCAACGCACACCCCCGCTGGCAGCGCACCTCGATTCGTTTTCGACACTACTAACTGATAATTCCTAAGCGACCACGACCCAAGTTGGACGATCCATTGAAGCTTCGATCGCTGTGTCGACACCTTCCTCGAAGACCTGAGATTATGCCGATTCCAAACAGCGCCAGAGCACCACCGGTCGCCCTCCATCGGCCCATATCGGCATAATCCGGGAGTCGGCATGATGACGCTTATGCCGCGCGCGGCATAAGCGTCACACCTGGGCCGTGAGAGCTCTTGAGGCCTGTCCGACGGATGACGATCGGGTCAGCCAACATATCCTGGCTCTGTC
>JBPCXK010000114.1:0-5363 GCA_051008635.1 Gammaproteobacteria bacterium | reverse complement strand
GAACAGGGTCTGCGCTCACCCTGGCAACCGGCGCTGTATCTGTTGGCCGGTGACGGCAGCCTGCTGGACGAGGCCGGCGTGTGGCGGGCAGGCGTAAGCTATCTCTTTCCAGCGGAACTGCCGCCCGGCCGTTACTACCTCGTGGTAGACAGTTCGCAACGGGAATTCACCCGTGGCGATGGCATGTACCGCTTGTATGTCGGCCTTGGTCGAGACCACATGGGGCCGGTGGTAGAGAAGTAGGCGTGAGCGAGCCCATGGAGAACGCCACGCCGCGATCCTGGTTTGCCGGCGTGATGGATGCGCGCCTGTCCGGGGATGTACAAAAGATACTTCTGCTGTTCCTGTTTTTCTTCTTTGTTATTGCCGCGTTCTGGACGCTAAAGCCCTTACGTACGTCGAGCGTCGTCAAGGCCTTCGGGGTGGATTACTACCCGTTGATCAAACAGGGCGTGGTGTTGTTCATTCCGTTCGTCGTCATGTTTTACTCCATGATGACGTCCATGCTGTCGCGACGACACCTGGTGCAGTTCTTTACCGCTATTTTCATCGTCTTCAACGTCGTTTTCTGGTGCCTGTTTCAGTGGACGCCCGCCGGCTGGGTCAAGGTGGCCTTTTTCTTTTACGTCGATACCTATATCACCGTCATGGTCGCATTGTTCTGGACCTACCTGAACGATGTGTACAAACCTGACGAAGCAAAGCGTGTGTACGGTGTAATCGGCGCCGGCGGCCTGACAGGCGGCATCGTCGGCGCCTCGATATCGGGTTGGGCCAGCGAGTTGCTGGGTAACAACATCGTGCTGGTGGCGACTGTGCTTTTGGTCCCGATCGCGGTGATCATTCGTTTGTTGGAAGAGTCCGCCGGCAAGGACGCGCAGCCCGTGATCGCAGCAAGTGGAAAAGGAGACCGATCTCCCGGCAAGGTATTTTTTGAAGGCGCCACCACGGTCCTGAAGTCGCGCTATCTGTTAAGCGTCGTCGCGATCGTGGGGCTGTACGAAATCATATCCACGATTATCGACTACCAGTTCAACGCCTCCGCCTCGGCCGCTTATGAAACCCGTGACGCGCTGGCCGGCTTTCAGGGCAAGGTGTTTTTCATCGCGCAGATCTTTGCGCTGGGCATCCAGCTTTTCATCACCTCATGGGTGCACCGCAAGTTTGGCGTTTTGACCGGGCTGTTGTTTTTGCCGCTGGCTTTGATGACAGGTTCGGTAATGTTCCTGATCGCGCCGCTGTTATCGGTAATCACGTTGGTCATTGCCAGTGAAGCCGCGTTGGCGTATTCGATAAATCAGGCCTCCAAGGAAATCCTGTATGTGCCCCTGGATGCCGTGTCGAAGTACAAGGGTAAAGCCTTTATCGACATGTTCGGCTTGCGCGCTGCCAAGACTGTGGGAGCGATAATCCTGCTGGTGTACATCCTGGTGTTGAGGGATTACGGTTTCGGTGTCGGGTTTCTTGTGGGCGTGTGCATCGTGGCGCTGGTCGGCTGGCTGGGGGCGGTATGGTATGTGGGCAACGCCTTTGTGGAACGCGCCAGTGCTCCCACCCCCTTGAGCGGTGTCGCTGAAAACTCATAAGCACGTGGGTGTGGCAAAACGCCTGGACACAGAGACCCTCTCAAGGCCGAAATTCAAAACACGTAGCGCAGGCTCAATCCGACCCCGTCTCCAAGCATCTGTGGCGCCACTGTGAAACCCGTATCGTTGCGGTGGCGACTGCTGAGCACCTTGCCTACGGTGAGCCCAAGCGCGGCGCCGGCAAACACGTCAGAGGCAAAATGATCATCGATGTAAATGCGTGATGCGCCAATTAGCGAAGCGGCCGTGTAGGCGAGCACAGCTACGGGTTGCTCATAACGATCGGCAAACACGGCCGCGACGGCAAAGGCCCGCGCAGCATGGTCGGAGGGGAACGACCGATTAAAATCGAATTCACCGAACGGACTAAAAGAGCTTGCACCACGGCCCTCGTGTGGCCGACCGCGTCCGACAGCCAGCTTGGCGGCGCCGACGATCGTCCCGGTGAACACTTGAGCCTCGAGGCTCACCAACGCGGTCCGGAACAACTTGTCGCCGGCTCTATCCTCGCGCCTCCACCAGCCAACACCCACCAGACTCAGGTTTCCCGCCAGCACCGTCGGCCAGGAACCGACGTCCTCCAGGCCTCGTGCGATGCGATCTCCCGCGTCGCCGCGGTTGCGCTGCACGAGATTCCGGATCTCGTCATCGGCCAGGAATAAACCGCCGACGGTAGCGGCGATTGCCCCCACCGCAAGCGCATGGCGTTTGTCCGCGCGCAACGGTGAGAGCAGCAGATGCTTGGCGTCCTTGCCTACCGTTCGGAATACCGATTTTGTCTGACTGGACGCAGAATCTACAATAGGCTCATCTACCGGCGGTGCATTGTCAGCCGTGGCAGGAACGCCTGCCATCATTAAGGCAGCGAGAATGAGAGCCGAAAGACAAGCTATCGTCGTAGATGGCGCCCTTGGTGGCGCCGGTGTCGCGGCGATCCTGCCAGTCGAATGGGCTACGCGCATTGGCTCCACGCCCGCCTCGTAAGCACGCACCATAGCGCAGCGAGATGGAATCCTCGATTTACAAATATACATTGCGGCACAGTCTTCGTGGTCAAGTCATCCTGTTGGCCGTGACTGCAGCATCGTTGCCGTTTGTTTATTTGTCCCTCGAAGTCCCCAAGCTCATCATCAATCAGGCGATCAGCGCCAAGGAGATGCCCCACGCCGTGCTTGGCCTGGAGGTGGACCAGATAAGCTATTTGTTTCTGCTCAGCTGTATTTTTCTGGGGCTCGTCGCCCTCAATGGCGGGTTCACATACTTCATTGACACTTATCGCAGCATACTCGGTGAGCGCCTGCTGCGCAGGCTGCGTTCCGATCTTTACTCGCGCATGTTGCGGTTTCCGCTTCCGCACTTCAAACAGGTGTCTAAGGCCGAGCTCGTGCCGGTCATCACGCAGGAGACCGAGCCGCTTGGCGGATTCATCGGGCATGCATTGGTGCTGCCGGTCCTCGAGGGTGGCAGGTTGTGCACCTATCTGCTTTTCATTTTCCATCAGGATCTCGTTCTCGGTGTGGCGGCCATGGCGATCTACCCATTGCAGATATACGTAGTCCCCAAATTACAACGGCAAGTCAACGCGCTTGCCAGGCAGCGCGTGCTGGCAGTGCGCGATCTGGCTGCCGGGATCGGTGATTCGATTGCGGGCGCCACCGAGATACACGCTCACGATACTTCTCGCTACGAGCGTGCAACTGTGACCCGCCGGCTTGGATCGATATTCGACGTTCGTCTGCGGATCTTCAAAAAAAAATTCTTTATCAAATTTCTGAACAACTTCCTTGCCCAGTTGGCGCCGTTCTTTTTCTACTCCGCCGGCGGATATTTCGTTATCAGAGGTGAGCTATCGCTGGGTGCGTTGATCGCCGCGCTGGCGGCATACAAAGATCTCGCATCGCCCTGGAAAGAGTTGCTCAAGTACTATCAGATCAAAGAGGACACGCGGCTCAAATACGGGCTGATCACTGAAGCATTCCATCCTGCCGGTTTGTCAGGGGAGGTCCAGCCGGATGCCACCTCCGAACAGATCTCCGCGCCGATCACCGGTCACCTCGTGCTGCGCAACGTCAGCTACGGTGAAGATGGCTTTTCGGGGTTGGTCGATGGCGTCAATCTCAACATCGGGCTCAATGAGCACGTTGCGATCATCGGTGGCAAAGGCAGGGATGAGCTCGCCAGACTCATTGCGCGGTTGCTCACGCCCACTGGCGGCCACATAAAACTTGGTGAACACAGACTCGAAAATATACCGGACGCGGTGCTGCGTAGCCGACTGGCCTACGTCGGTGAGAATGCACATGTGTTGAGCGGTACCGTACGGGACAATCTGTTGTACGCCCTCAAACATCACACCACCAACGCAGCGCAGCAGGACTACCTGCCCACCCTGCAGAGTGCTCCCGAGGCCAAGGCGCAACCTCGCGATACTGACTGGCTCGACTACGACGCTGCCGGTGTTGACAGCTCACAGGCGCTGGAGCAACTGATAATGGACCGGCTTGAGGTAGTGAGGCTGCACGACGATGTCTTCAGTCTCGGTCTAAACCGCAGACTGTCGGTCGATGCCTACCCTGAACTGGCAGGCAAGATACTCGTTGCCCGCCAGGAGTTGCGTGAGCGCTTGTCGGCCCGCGGCATGGAGGATCTGATCGAGCCGTTTGACGAGAGTCGCTACAACACGAACCTCTCCGTGGCCGAAAATCTCCTGTTCGGCATACCTCGCGACGATTCGCTGATGTTCGAGCGGCTGACGAGTGACGGTCATGTTACCCGCACGCTCGAACAGCTCGGCCTCCTTGCAGACCTGCAGCAAATTGGCGGCCGGGCTGCCGAGACGATGGTCGACCTGTTTGCCGACCTGCCTCCCGGCCACCCGTTTTTTGAGCGATTTTCGCTGATCAGCTCCGAAGAGCTCCCGGTGTACAAGGCGTTGTCGGATCGCATCGCGACTCATGGCATACAAACAGTCGAGCCGGAAGGGCTTGCGCGGTTGTTGTCGGTTTCGTTTCGGCTCACGCCCGCCCGTCACCGTCTGGGGCTGATCGACGAGGCCTTGCAGAGCCGTCTGCTCGAAGCGCGTCGCGCACTCGCCAGTGAGATGCCGCCGGAATTACGTAATGCAATCGTCTTGTTCCATGCCGAAAGCTACAACGACGAGGCATCCGTACAGGACAACATATTGTTCGGCAAGCCGGCCTACGGGCAAGCGCGCGCAGGCGTAACAGTGGCCGAGCTGATCCGTTCCGTCGTGGATACACTCGATATGCGACTGGATATCATGAGGCTCGGACTCGACCACCAAGTGGGCACCGGCGGCAGCCGACTATCACTGGAGCAACGGCAAAAATTGGCCATTGCGCGATGCTTGATAAAAAACCCGGATTTGCTCGTCGTCAACAAAGCGACCAGCTCGCTGGATGTGCCCACGGCGACAACGATAGTCGCCAACGTCAGTGAACACATGGCCGGGCGCGGGTTGGTCTGGGTACTCGGCCGCGCCGATCTGGCGCGTCAGTTCGATCGGGTCGTCGTGATGGAAAAAGGAAAAATCGTTGAGCAGGCGTAACGAAATATCCCCCAAGCCCGCCATCCGGTTTTTGGCCGGCCCGACCGGCGCAAGGCAGGCCGCCTGAGCAATCCTGGTGTACGTCGCCGAGCGGAATCGGTTCAAAAGCCGGCAATCTTGTACCATCTTCGAGCCTCGTCGGGATCGCGCTCAACGCCTCGGCCGTGTTCGTACATCATGCCGAGCGCCGTTTGTGAACCAGCCAACCC
>JBPCXK010000113.1:0-7045 GCA_051008635.1 Gammaproteobacteria bacterium | reverse complement strand
CCGAAATTCCGGAGCTTCTCGAGATGCATATGCTCGCGCTCGCGGCCGACAAAGTGCGCCGGGAAGAAAATTTCGTCATCTTTACCGGCAAACGCCTTGGTCATGGTGTCCTTGCACACATCCATTGCCCAGGCATCGATGCCCACGAGTTTTACGCCATGGTCCAGGACATAGTGCAGCGCGTCCATGGAAATCCCGGCTTGAGTGCCCCAGTACTTGTCGGCGTCAACCTCGATGTATTCGTCGGCGCCGGTCCACAGCAGAATAATGTCGCCCGGTTGAAGCTCGTGGTTAATGTCCTCTAACGCCTTCTCCATGTCCGCGCGCGAGATGTCCTTCCCCTGCAGGTGGCGAAAATCGACCCGTACACCGGGGCCGGCGCACCACTCCAGCGGCACCTGATCGATTGTCTTGGCCGGCTTGCCCTCGACCAATGGACCGAAGTGGTAGGGCGCATCGATGTGATTGCCCGCATGATCGCTCACGCTGAACTGAGACCAGGCCAGACCCATCTCCTCGGGAAAGTCCTCGTCCTGCGCGCCTTCTGAAACCTTGTGATAGTCCATAAACTTGGCGATAGCCTTCGCCCCCTGCTTGTGGTCAATGCGCTTTTCGGTGCAACCCCACGGCGGGTAATTGGCGTCATCGAGATAAACGCCCAGATCGACGATGCGATGTGCGCCGAACAGGCCACGGGCCGCTGGATCAGCCGAATGTTTCGATTCATCTATTACTGCTGCCATTTTCTTGCCTCCGCTAGTGCACTGATGACCGGGCACGCCCGTGCGCTTGTAGCGCCGACTCAACTCTTGTAACGCATGCGAATCTTTTGACGGATTTAGTTTCACTTGTCAAGCTTTTTCTGTTGAAACAAAAAACGTCGTTTGCGGGCCGGCACGTTGAGGGTTTCAGGTCCCCTCCTTTGCAAAGGAGGGACAGGGAGGATTCGCCCATGCTGCATGTGCCGGGCAGGCGCGCCGTGCGTACCACTCACGCACGCACACCCGAAGGCAGGAGCGCCGCCGCCCTTGCCTTCGGGTAACTGTCGGTCCGGCTTTCTAGTAGCGCGGCCTGCGCTGTGGCCGGTCTCCTCTTGGCTTGGCCTGATTGACTTTGATGTTTCTGCCTTTCAGTGCGCTTTCGTTCAAGGCCTTTATAGCTGAGTCGGCCTCTGAGTTGTTCGGCATCTCCACAAACCCGAATCCTTTCGACTGCCCGGAAAACTTGTCAGTGATGATAGTAACGCTCGATACTTCACCGAATTCGGCGAAAGCTTCTTTCAGGTCCGAATCGGTAACGCTGTACGGCAAGTTGCCAACATAAATATTCATAAAGCGATTCTCGTTAGATTGCGTTGCTTCGAAATTGAACTACCGTATAACCAACGCGCGAAAATTACGCGATAGTGACCAGCCACCATTGGCCAATTCCAGTGTGTGCGCATTATGCGCCTGCTGCGGCAACGGCATCAATCTAATTTGATTACTGTTCGTCGCTTTGTTTTCGCGTGCGTAACGTCGCGACGATGCTGGTGTTGTCACCGAACCGTTCGTCGCAATGGCCGCCCTTGTGAAAACATGCGAGTTGGCTATCGATTCAGCCAGAACGTCGTCGACAAGCATGGACGGCGGCTGTCGCACGCACGAAAATTAAAAAATGATGAAGCCGCGCTCAAGGGGTATTCTTCTCTCAATGCCTTTATGAAGTTTCGGCCGCGCGCCTGCGTAATTCGTTGCGGCGGATCTTGCCCGAGCTGGTAAGCGGGAAAGACTCGACGAATTCGATCACGCGCGGATATTTGTAAGCCGCCAGGTTGGTTTTGACGAACTCCTGCAGCTCGCGCTCGAGCGCCTGAGAGGGTTCGGCGTCTTGCATCAACCGCACATAGGCCATGACGATTGCGCCGCGCCCGGCATCGGGTTTGCCCACCACCGCGGCCTCGGCGACGTACGGGTGTCTGACCAATGCGTCTTCGACCTCGGCCGGGCCTATCCGGTAGCCGGCGCTCTTGATCAGGTCGTCATTGCGCCCCTGGTACCAGAAGTAGCCGTTTTCGTCTCTCACCGCCAGGTCTCCAGAACGAAGCCAGTCGCCGAGCCGCATCTTTTGCGGCACGCCCGGGCTCCCCCAGTAGCCGAGGAACAGGCTCGGATCATCGGGTCTGCGGGAGGCGATTTCGCCGGCTACACCGTCCGGCTGCTCTTTCCCCTCATCGTCGATGATGGCAACGCGCCGACCGGGAAACGCACGGCCCATCGATCCCGGCACAACGGGATAAATTGCGCGGCAATTGCCGACCATGTGATTGAACTCGGTGAGACCATAAAACTCGTTGCACACGATGCCAAATTCATCGTCGGCCCAGCGCACGACATCGCCGGGCAGGCTTTCGCCCCCGGTACAGATGACGCGGGCTTTCAAATTCCAGCGCGCGCGCGGGGTTTTGATTTCCGCCAGGCGCTTGAGCGCAGTCGGGGTCATGAACGAGTGCGTCACGCCATGACGAGCCATAAATTCGAACGCCCATTCGGCGTCGAAACGGTGCTTGCTTGCGACGACCGTCTGGCCGAGCTGCCACGCCGGCAGCACGAGATCCAGCAAACCCCCGACCCAGGCCCAGTCGGCCGGGCTCCAGAACACCTGCCCGGGTTTGTCGAGTTCCAGATTAAAAACGAGTGTGAGTGTCGGCAGGTAGGCATGAATGATCCTGTGCGCGTGCAGCAGTCCCTTTGGCATGCCGGTTGAGCCGGATGTATACATTAACAATGCCGGGTCGTTGCACCCGGTGTGGACGGGCTCGAAGTCATCCGTGTCGTTCGCCAGACAATCCTGCAAAGCCAGTTCACCGGCCTGCGCGTCGGCAGCGACGATACAGTGTTCCAGTGACGCGAAGCGCGCACGACTTTCCCTGAGTGGAGCCCACACGCCGTTGTCGGTGATGATGATGCGGGGTTTCGCATCGTTGAGAATGTGCGCGACTGTATCAGGACCATAGAGGTGTGAGAGCGTCAGCACCACGGCCCCGAGTTTGTAGATCGCCAGATGCGCGATCGCGGTCTCGGCGGATTGGCCGGTGTGCACGGCCACCGCTTGGCCGCGTTCGACGCCCAGCTCCGCGAGCCCCACGGCAAGGCGGCTCGACAGCGCGTCGAGTTCGGCGAACGTGTAGCTTTGCGTTGCGCCGTCAAGACTTTCGCAGATCAGCGCCGTGTGCCTGGCGGTTGCTCCTGCGGCGTAACGGCAAACCGTATCCAGCGCGATGTTGGCTTCGGCTGGAATCGCGATCTTCAGTCGTTGCTCATCCTCGTCGAAATACAGACCCGTCTTTTCGATGACCGGTGTATAGAGTTCGTGACTCATGTCTGCGATCCCTTTGTTTGAGATTCTCTTCCGTATACAGCGTCGGCTCTATCATGCGTTTGCGCAACCCATCGGTGCGCACGCCAGCAAATTCTCGTACACGAGTTCCCTGGCGAACACACGGCCGCTTTGTCTGAGCCATGGCCCGATTATGTATAGTACGCTGCCTGCGCCGGGTGGCGAGCGGGTTGCGGATTCTTTGTAATCCGCACGCGATCGCCCGGCCCGACCAGGGCGCGGCTCACGATGCGCCCAAACGCCGCATTGTCCGCACCGTCCAGCGCGATGAGGGCAAAGGTGTGCTGCTCCCCGACTGCTGCGAGCGGCAGCAGACCGTGGCCGGTGGTTACGCTGATAACTGTGCCACTGCCGCTGAGTTCCGTCCATTCGGTCTCGACACGATCCCGCGCGCATACGAGCCGCGGCGGGAACCAGACCTTGTTGCAGACCGGACATCGACTCGCGACCGCCTCGCCGCGTTCCAGCCCGTAGAAGTAAGGCGCAAGCTCGCCGAGCATGTGCCGGTATTGCAAGTGCAGATCGATACTTACAGCGTGTTTGTTCACGATTCAGCCCACGCGTTCGAGTATATGCGTGACGCTGACGGTGCAGATGCCGCCGTGTGCGTCGATGAGGCCTCGGCGTAAATCCTTTTGCGGTTGCAGTTCGGGCCAGTAGCGCCCGCTCAGCAGACGTTGCATGCTCAGCGCCTGCATCACGCCGGTTGCGCCGGGAGCGCCGCCCTGTCCAATCAAACCGCCGGAAAGATTTACCGGCAAGCGACCATCCTTGCCGAATTCGCCGGCGGCAACCGCCGGGCCCGCCCGGCCGTCATCACACAAACCCAGCGCCTCGATCCCCTGCAGCTCCGCGCCGGTGAATGCATCGTACACCTCCGCGACATCGATTTGGGTTTTCGGCCTTTGGATTCCGGCCATGCGGTATGCGGCTTCGGCGGAACGCTGTTTGGCGGCAAACCGGTGTCTCTCGGCGCGATCGCCGAGGCGCACGTAGTCGCTGGCGCATCCTACGCCGGCTATACGCACACGCAGCACGTCGGTTGAAGGCGCGTATTGCGGATGGCACAGCACGACAGCAGCTGCGCCATCGGAAATCATCGAGCAATCGAGCAAGCGGTACGGCGCGCTCGCCGGCGCCGAAGCAAGCACGTCGCCGACGGTGATGTCCATAGGTTTGTGCGCGAGCGGGTTGGATTTGGCGTTGCCGTGATTCTTGACGGACACATGCGCCAACTGCTCGGCCGTCGTGCCGAAGACCGTCATGTGCTCCTGCATGGATAAGGCGTAGAGACTTACGGCGCTGGCGCCTGCCATGCCCTCGATGTCCGCGTCGAACGACAGACCGTAAATCAGGCGCGCGGTATCTCCGGTGAGATGACTGGCGGCCTGCTCGAATCCCACCACGAGCACGCGGCGCGCCTGACCGGAGACGATGTGCATGAATCCCGCGCGCAAGGCGTTCGCGCCGCTCGCGCCCCCGCTCTCCACGCGCATCACCGGGCAGGGTACAAGGCCAATGTCATCTATCAACACGGTCGCCGGTGCGACCTGCAACGAGAAGAAATCGCTTTCCGAGGCGACGACGACAGCATCGATGTCGGTGGGTTCAATTGCGGCGTCGGCGATCGCGTCGCCGCACGCGCGCCGTGTCCAGTCGCGCCACGATGAACCGTCCGTGTAACGACGGAACGGCACCGCGCCGCCACCGAGCACGAGCGGCGTCAATTGCCGATCATCTGTTTGGGCAGCCACGTCGCGATCTCGGGGTAGACGATCAACAGCGACAGCACGATCAGGTCGAATACGATGAAGGGGATCACGCCCTTGACCACATGACTGAAATCGGCCTGCCTGCCGACCGCGCTCAGCACCGCGAACAAGTTTATGCCAACCGGCGGCGTGATGACGGAAATTTCGATGAGCTTGACCAGCACGATACCGAACCAGATCGGGTCGATATCCAGCGCTACGACTACGGGAAACAGAAACGGCAAGGTCACGACCATCATCGAGGTGGTATCGAGAAAGCAGCCGAGAATAATGTACAGGATGGAGGCGAAGATCATGAACTTGAGCGGCGTGTCGGCGATGCTGGTAATCACCAGCACCAGCTCGTCGATCACGCCGACTACGACCAGCATGCGCGACAGCAGCAAGCCGCCTATCAGGATCACGAAAATGATGCAGCTGATCGAAGCCGCGTCCTGCAAGGCGGGTGACAACCAGCGTCTTAGCGTGCGTTTGCGCGCGATGGCCAGACAGAAGGCGCCGAAGGCCCCCGCCGCGCCCGCCGCCGAGGGCGGAAAAAGGCCGGAATAAATACCGCCAAGCACAAGCGCCATCAATAGAATGATCGGCCACACGGTCAGCGACGCGCGCCATTTCTCGCGCGACGGAACGTCCGCCGTGATGCGCGGCGCCAGCGAAGGACGGATGCGCACCAGCACGTAGATGCCCAACAGGTACACAGCCGCGGTCAGCAGGCCCGGTATCACACCTGCGATCAGCAACTGTCCGACCGACTGCTCGGTAATGATCGCGTAGATCACCATCGTGATCGACGGCGGGATCATGGCCGCGAAACTGCCGGAACCCGCGATGGAGCCAATCGACAGACTGCGCGAATAGCCGAACCGCATCATTTGTGGGAAGGCGATGCGCGTGAACACCACCGCGTTGACGATGGTCGAGCCCGAGATCGCCGCGAAGATCGCCGAGCCGACGATGACCGCTTGATACAAGCCGCCGCGAAAACGTCGCAGCCACAAGTCCGCGGCGGTGAACACCTGTCGTGTCACGCCGGACGCTTCCGCCAGCACGCCCATCAGCACGAACATCGGCAACACCGCGAAGGCGTAGTTGTTGACGACCCAGAACGGCAGCACGCGTAACTGCCCGAAGGTCAGCGCCTGACCCGCGCCCAGCAGCATGCCGCCCACGCCGATGATGCCCATGGCCACGCCGACCGGAATGCCGAGCGCGAGGAACACGAACAGCAGCGCGGCCCCGGCGTAGCCGATGAAGATGGGTTCCATGTGCGAGTGATTCCGGGGTCAGGAAATCGGCGTGCGCGTGTGGTGTTCGAGGTCGCTCGCGTCGAAACGCCTCCAGAACACGGCGAAAAGATCGAACAGGCACTGCACGGTCATCAGTGAGGTGCCGATCGCGAGTATGAAACGCGCGGGCCACACGGGAAAATTGATCAGTCCCGGCGCGTACTCGCCGACATTGAAGCTGTGCATCGCCGCCGGCCATGCGAACCAGGCGATCAGCGCAAACAACAGCGCGCTAAGCGCGTATTGCAGGATATTGGCGAACTTGCGAGCGGCCGGCGGCAGGCGGTTGACGATGACTTCCACACGAATGTGGTTGCGTCGCGCCTGCCCGAGCGACACGGCGAGGAACACGTTCACGACCATCATCGTCGCCATGAACTCGAACGCCGCCGGCACGGGCCTGGCCTGCAGCCCGGCGAGATCGAGATTCGCGCCGATGACATCGGTTGCGCCCGCAATCATCATCAGCAACAGGGCGACGCCGGAGAGTACGGCGCAGGCCGCGTTGATTTTCATCAGCCACACGGTCACCCGCGCGCGCGGGTCAGGCATTTCAGTCCCCCGAAAGATAATGAGCTATTGAGTTGTTGTTGTGGGAGCGGCTTCAGC